>JBBROR010000258.1:0-4828 GCA_038229175.1 Acetobacterales bacterium
ACGCCGAACTCGGCCAACACCGCAGATGTCACCGCATCGTCGCCGGCGATGGACGCCGTGTGGGACTGCGCCGCGACACGCCCGATGCGCGAGCTTCCAACCTTCATCATCACGACCGGCTTGCGGGCAGCGCGCGCGATGCCCAATGCTGCCATCAGGCTCGCGCTTTCGTGGATGCCCTCGGCATAGGCCGCGATCACGTCGGTGTCGGGGTCTTCGGCCATCCAGCCGATGACGTCGCCGATGGTCACGTCCGCCTCGTTGCCGGTGGTGACACACAGCGGCGTTGGAATGCCGCGATTGCGCATCACCGAGAACAGATGCGTGCCGAACGCACCGGATTGGCTGGCAATGCCAACCTGGCCCGCCCCCTTCTTCGGCGGCCAGCCACCCTCGAACGATGACGAAAAGATCGGGTAGAAGCCGATGCGGTCGTTGAACAGGCCCAGGCAGTTTGGCCCCAGCATGCGCATGCCGGCCGCCTTGGCGGTTGCCACCATGCGGTTCTGCGCCGCCGTCTCGGGGCCTTGGCCGGAGGGATCGACCTCGGCATAGCCCGCGGTGAACACGATGGCCCCGCGGGTGCCCATGGCGGCGAGTTCGGCCACCGCAGCCTCTGCCGCATCGCCGGCCACTGCCACGATGGCCACGTCCGGCACCTCGGGCAGATCCTTCAGCGACGCGTAGGCCGGCAGCCCCTGCACTTCCGTCCGATTGGGATTGACCGGCATGATGCGACCAGCGAAGCCGCGTTGCTTCATATACGAGATCGGCCGTCCGCCAATTCGCGTCGGGTCGCTCGAAGCACCCAGGATGGCCACTGAACGAGGGGAAAACAAAGGTGTCAGACTGGAAAAACGAGCGGATTGCGGCGCCTTGCTGGTCATTCGACCTTTCTCTCCCGAAGCGAAACGGCTAGCTCTGCCAGCCCAAGGTCAAGATGCCTAGCGTCCACGCCGCGAGCAAGGGCCTCCGGGCTGGCACTGGTATGGGGCAAGGGTATCGGGCAAGAGCGCGGGTCGAAAGGTACAGTCATGAGCCACAAGGTTGTCGTGTTGAACGGCCCCAATCTCAATCTGCTCGGCAAGCGCCAGCCACAGATCTATGGCCATGAGACGATGGCGGATGTGGAGCGGGAGTGCCGCGCGCTGGGCGGCGAGCTGGGTGTTGAGATCGATTTCCACCAAAGCAACCGTGAATACGAGATCATCGACTGGATCCATGCCGCGCGTGAAGACGCCGGCGCCATCGTGATCAATCCAGCCGCGTTCACCCACACATCGGTCGCGATCCTCGATGCGCTGAATGCCTTCGATGGCCTGGTGTTCGAAGTGCATATCAGCAATGTCCACAAGCGTGAGGAATTCCGCCACCACTCCTTCGTGTCCGGTCGTGCGGATGGGGTGATCGCGGGTTTTGGCACGCAGGGTTATCTCCTCGCGCTGCGCCGGGCAGCAAAGATGCTGGTTGACAACAAGTGACCATCCGCCTCGCGGTCCAGGGCGCCGGCCTTATTGGTCGGCGTCATGTGGAGTATGTTGTGGCGTCGGACGAGGCGAGCCTGTGCGCGATCGTCGATCCCGCCCCGGCGACCGAAGGCTACGCCGCTGCGATCGGCTGTTCGTGGTTTTCCGATTTTGCCTCGATGCTGGCCGCCCAGCGCCCAGACGGCGTGATCGTGGCCACACCGAACCAGATGCATGTCGAAAACGGTCTGGCCTGCATCAAGGCCGGCATCCCGGTGCTGGTGGAAAAGCCGATCGCCGACACTGTGCAGAGTGCGACATTGCTCGTCGAGGCGGCGGAGCAGGCGGGGGTGCCGCTTCTGGTCGGCCATCATCGCCGGCACAATCCGCTTATCACGGCCGCGCGCGAAGCGATCGATTCAGGCCGGCTGGGGCGGATCGTGGCGGTGCACGGCATCTGCTGGTTCGCCAAACCAGACAGCTATTTCGCCCCGGCCTGGCGCCGGGCAAAAGGCGCAGGCCCGGTTCTGGTCAATCTGATCCACGACGTGGACGTGCTGCGCGCGCTGTGCGGCGAGATCGAGCAGGTGCAGGCGATGCAGAGCAACGCCCTGCGCGGCCATGCGGTTGAAGAGACGGCGGCCATTCTGCTGCGCTTCACATCCGGCGCGCTCGGCACGCTGACGGTATCCGACGCCGTGTCCGCACCGTGGAGCTGGGAGTTCACGAGCGGCGAGAACCCGGATTACACCAACACGCCAGAGAGCTGCTACCAGATCGGTGGGACGCTGGGGTCGCTGTCGGTGCCGGGGCTCGATATCTGGACGCATGGCGAAACGCCGGACTGGTGGACGCCGATCACCAAGGCAGCGCTGCACAGCGAGCGTATACCGCCCCTGGCGCGTCAGATCCGCAATTTCTGCGGCGTTATCCGCGGATCTGAGGCGCCGGTGGTGTCAGGCCGCGAGGGGCTGGCCACACTGAGGGTGATCGCCGCGATCAAACAGGCGGCCGAAACCGGCCATATTGTGGCGGTTTAGAGCCATATCGCCGGATTTAGGCAATATGGCTCTCACCTACCCCTGGGCGTCTGGCGAAAGGACGATGCAGGTGCGGCCGCCCATCTTGTCGCAGGCCTGCACGGCCGAGTCGCGTGAAAGGCCTATGACGCGGGCGCGGTAAAGCGTGTTGCTGGCCTGCTTGGTGGCACCCACGCTGGAGCGGGCGGATATGGAAGCCACGCGCTGACGAGCGGTTTCGGCGGCCGCGCGGGCCATGCCCTCGTTGCCGAATGCGCCAACCTGGATGGCCCAGGTGGTGGCGCCACCCGTGGTTCGCGGCAACGTATCGGCATGCGCCTGCGGGATCAGGCGGAAACTCTGGCGGCCGGCCGGCGCCGGAAGCGGCTGCAAAGCGGCATAGGTTTGCGTCGGGACCGGTGGGGCGGCAGGCTGGCGCCCCGGTTCAGGCAGCGAGGCGGTTTGCACCGCGCCGCGCGCGTAACCGCTGCGGCGCGTATCGGCCAACGCAACGGGGGCCTGATTGGCCCTCGGGTAGCGCGGGCCTGCCGGAATGTTCATCGGAATGACGTTCATCGCATACTGGGTGGCAGGCGATGCGCGGTTCGGCTCGGCGCCCTGGATGCGCGGGGCGATCTTGGCCACGTAGTTGCGCGTCTCGGTCGGCAGGCCCTTGTTGCGGGTAAGATAGTCGTCGTAACGACCGGGGCCGGCGTTGTAGGCGGCGAGGAAGCCGGGGCTGCCGTAAAGGTCGTACATCTCACGCAGGTAGGCGGTGCCGGCCATGATGTTATCGTGCGGATCATAGGGGTCGTCGCCGAGATCATAGCGGCCACGCAGTTCGTCGAATGTGGCGGGCATCACCTGCATCAGGCCCATGGCGCCAGGACCCGACGTCTCCATCACCTTGCCGCTCGATTCCGCGCGGATCACTTCCCGAATCCAACGATCCGGCAAGTCGTATTTCGCCGACGCCTCCATGATATATGGCCCCCACGGGTCGCTCTTGGGGCCGGGTGGCGTGTAGTTGCCGCGGGCACGGGCCTGATACTGTTTGGCCTCCTGCACAGCCGACACCTTGGGCCCCGAGGCGCAGGCGGCGAGACTGGCCAGAACGGCCAGGCATCCCATCATGCGAAGAAGGCGAAAAGCGGAGGACGGCGCATCAAGGGCGGAGGTCGAGAGCATTCCTGCGAAGCCTTCTCTACTTGCGCCCCCCGCTTTCGCAGGGACCGCGCTGAAACGTGTACGTCTGCCACTCATCAACGACGTGAGGATGTCAGGCGACGTTCGCCGCATAACACAGGAAACACGCGTAAGCCCTTAAAGGAATGATGTGTTTGAAACAAGGCTTAGAAGTAGCAATATTGGTTCCGGCCCTGCACAGATCGAACCTGCGTGATATGAAAGCCGCAGATTCATGACAGGAAGGCGCCCGATGCCCACACAGTCCCATGCCATCCGACGCGCCTTGCCAGGCCTTCTGCTGGCCATCTCTCTGGCTCCCGCCGCCTGCGCGCCAACCAACACGAACACAACTTATAGTGAGGCGGAGATCGGACGTACCGCACAGATATCCTATGGCACCATCGTCTCGATGCGCGGTGTCAGGGTGCAGAACCCCAACACCGGGGTAGGAACGCTGGGCGGAGCCGCAGTGGGCGGCGTGGCCGGCAGCTCCATCGGCCGCAACGACGTGCGCGGCAACATTCTGGGAGCCGTCGGCGGTGCCATTGTCGGCGGTCTCGTCGGCACGGTGGTCGACAGCTCCGTGTCCACGGGGGAGGCGGTGGAATTCATCATCCAGGAAGACAACGCCGCGGCGCCAATCTCGGTGGTGCAGTCCAACGAGCTGAACTTCACGCCGGGCGAGCGTATTCTGCTGACACGCGGCGTGCGCGCCCGCATCGCGCGGGTGGGAGCCTGAGCGCCACAGGCTCGGGTTGCGGGTGTGGGGCCGATAGGCTATCGGCCACCGCATCATGCCCGCACATACCCCATTCCCCGCCTCGTCGGCCCGGCTTGAGCTGACTTCCCAGCCCGGCTTTGCCGCAAGGTCTTCGCTGGCCTGGCAGGACCTGGCCGAGGCCGTCACCATGTGGCACCTGTGCTGGACATTGAGCTGGCTCGACATCAAGCTGCGCTATCGCGGCTCCGTGCTCGGGCCATTCTGGCTCACCTTGTCCACCGCCCTGATGATCGGCTCGATGGGCTTTCTCTATGCCGAGCTGTTCGGCATGGACCTGCACGAATATATGCCTTTCCTCGCGCTTTCGATCGTGCTGTGGAATTTTATCAGCGCCCTGGTGAGCGACGCCTGCGTGTGTTTCACCAGCGCCGAGG
>JBBROR010000259.1:0-4821 GCA_038229175.1 Acetobacterales bacterium
GATCAGGGCGCAGTAGAGATAAACCGAGAAGTCGAAGGTGCGCGCAAAGATAAATCGCGTCTGGCCCATCAGGTCGAGCAGGGTCACGATTGCGGCCAGCGCGCTCGCCTTGATCAGCGTGATAAGCTCGTTGCCCATCGGGCGGATGGCCACCAGAAGGGCCTGCGGAAACACAACCCTCAGCGCAATGGCTGTGCTGGACAGGCCAAGCGCCTTGGCGGCCTCGATCTGCCCCTTTGGCACCGATGCGATGGCGCCGCGCATGATCTCGGACTGATAGGCGGCGGTGTTGAGCGTGAAGGCGAAGATGCAACAAAAATAAGCATCACGGAAAAAATACCAAAGCCCGACCGACGTCAGCTCCAGGCGTATCTCGCCGGCCCCATAATAGACGAGGTAGAGCTGGCAGAGCAGCGGCGTGCCTCGAAAGAACGTCACGTAGCTGAGCGCGGCCTTGGACAGGACCCAGTTGCCGGACATGCGGGCGCGGCAGATGGGATAGGCCAGAAAAAACCCCAGCACCGACGAGGTGCCGATCACCTGGCCCGTGATGATCAGCCCCGAAATCAGTCGTGCGCCGTAATTGTTCAGCAGCTCAAAGTTAAAAAGCAGCGGAAAGAAGTCTTGAAGCGTCTCCATCATCACGCATACGCCTTGTTGGTGCGCTGCTCGAGATGCGCCTGCAAGACGCCGGAGGCGATGCTGATGACGAGGTAGAGCCCGGCCGCGACAGAATAGAACAGCAGCGGCGAGCGTGTGTAGCGCGAAGCCTCGGAAGCCGCGCGCAGCAGATCCATCACCGCCAGGGTCGATATCAGTGAGGTATCCTTCAGCAGGATGGTCCAGATGTTGCCCAGTCCCGGCAGGGCGATGCGCCATAACTGGGGCAGCACCACTCGTCGAAAAACCTGGCGGGGCGTGAGCCCGAGCGACTGCGCCGCCTCGATCTGGCCCTTGGCCACGGATTTGATGGCGCCCACCCAGACCTCGCTGGAATAGGCCGCCACCACCACCGACAGCGCTATCACGCCAGCTACGAACGCGTTCAACTCCACATGCGGCAGGCCAGCCAGCCTTCCCAGCCGGTCGATCAGCGCCTGAAATCCGAAATAGACCAAAAACAGCGACAGCAGATCGGGAATACCCCGAAAGAAGGTGGTGAAACCCTCGCACAACCCGCGTATCACGGCGCTTTTTGAGCCTTTCAGCACCGCGAGCAGCAATCCGGCGCCAAAGCCGAACGGCACCGTGGTCACCGCGAGTGCCACGGTGACCAAAGCGCCTTCGAGCAGCAGGTTTCCCCAGCCGTCAGGTCCGAAAATGAGGGCCAGGGACTGCATCGAACTGCCTTACTTGCCGCGGATGTTCACCTTGAAATACTTCTTCTGCAGCGCGTCGAACGTGCCGTCGGCATCAGCTTCGGCGATCGCCTTGTTGAACATGGCCTTCAGGTCGCCGTCGTCAGGGCGGAATGCAGCGCCCACGCCCGGGCCATGGATCTCGGGCACGCGGGTGATGGTGGCGAGCACCTTGCAGCACCCCTTGCCCTGCTTGTCGATGAAGTCCTGCGTCACGATGCCGTCACCCATCACATAGTCGAGCCGGCCGCTGGCGAGGTCCTGGTTCGGCTCATCCTGCGTCGGATACAGTTTGATCGTCGAATCCTTGTAAAACTTCTCCAGGTAGTTCGCATGGATGGTCGACGACTGCGTGCCGATCGACTTGCCCTTCAGGGCCGCCGGAGAGGTGTCGGGGGAGGCGTTGGCAGCGCCGGCGATCACGGGGGGGGTGGCAATGTACATATCGGAGAACGCCACCTTCTTGGCGCGTTCGGCGGTGATGTTCATGCTGGATACGATGACATCGAACTTGCCGGCCAGAAGGGAGGGGATAATGCCGTCCCAGTCCTGGTTCTGGAAGGTGCAGGTCAGCTTCATCTTGCCACACAGAAGGTTGGCGTAATCCACCTCGAAGCCAACGATCTCGCCCTTCGGGTTGATACTCTCGAACGGCGCGTAGGTGGCATCCATCCCCACTCGGATGGTCTTCCAATCCTTGGCCGAAGCAGGCGTGAGCGCGGTGCCGGCGAGCAGAGCCAGGGCGCCGAGCGTGATGCGCCGAAACTTTACGAGCATGTCATTCGAGATCATTCTTTTATCCTCTGTGGGTTGTGGCGCGAGCACGTAGGCCAAGCAAGATGAATGCCGCCGGCGATGGTCCAGGCTCGATTCAGTCTGTCGAAGGTTCGCCGACCGGCCCGCCACCTTGCGATAAGACAAGGCAGGTGGTCAAAAAGCATTGCATCTGCGTGACATTCTGGCCAATGCAAAAATTTCCGGAGAACAAAATGACGTCCCTCCCGCAAGCGCCCGCCGATCGTTCGCCAGGCGATGCAATCCTGGTTCCCGGGCAGGTGACGCTGTCGCAATGGCGTGCAATCTACGAAGGCGGCACACCGGGCCTCGCGGAACAAAGCCGGGAAGTGATTGCCGCGAGTGCCGCCGCGGTGGAGCGTATCCTGGCGCGCGGGATGCCGGTTTATGGCATCAACACCGGCTTTGGAAAGCTCGCCTCGGTGCGTATCGCGGCGGAGGATCTCGGCAAACTGCAGCGCAACATCGTGCTGTCGCACGCCGCAGGCGTGGGCGAGCCGATGCCGGTGCCGGTCGTGCGACTGATGATGGCGCTGAAGCTGGCGAGCCTCGGGCAAGGTGCGTCCGGTGTGCGGCCCCAGACGGTGGCAATACTGGAAGCTGTCCTGGCGAACGGCCTCACGCCGGTCATCCCATGCCAGGGTTCGGTCGGCGCGTCCGGCGATCTCGCCCCGCTTGCCTACATGACCGCCACTTTTATAGGCACCGGCGATTTTTTCGTGGGCGGCGCGAAGGTGCCTGCGTTGGAGGCGTTGGCGGCCGCTGGCCTCGCGCCCCTGGTGCTGGGGCCGAAGGAGGGGCTGGCGCTGCTGAACGGCACGCAGTTTTCCACCGCCTACGCGCTGGCCGGCCTGTTCGCTGCTGAAACCCTGTTTCAAAGCGCGCTCGTCACCGGCGCGTTGTCCACAGACGCCGCACGCGGCTCAGACACCCCGTTTGATCCGCGTATTCATGTGTTACGCCGCCATCAGGGCCAGATCGAGGTTGCGGAAGCCCTGCGCCATCTGATGGCGGGCAGCGCCATCCGTGCATCCCATCTCGAAGGCGACGAACGGGTGCAGGACCCGTATTGCCTGCGCTGCCAGCCGCAGGTGATGGGCGCCATCCTCGACCTTTTGCGCCAGGCCGCCACCACTTTGGCCACCGAGGCCAACGCCGTGTCCGACAACCCGTTGATTTTCGCCGATACCGACGAGGCGCTGTCGGGCGGCAATTTCCACGCCGAGCCGGTGGCCTTCGCCGCCGACATGATCGCCATGGCATTGTGCGAGATCGGCTCGCTGTCCGAACGCCGCATCGCCATGCTGGTCGATCCCGCACTGTCCGGCCTGCCGGCGTTCCTGACGGAGTATCCGGGCCTGAATTCAGGCTTCATGATCCCGCAGGTGACGGCAGCGGCGCTGGTGGCGGAAAATCGCCAATCCGCCATGCCCGCCAGCGTCGATTCCATCCCCACCTCGGCCAACCAGGAGGACCACGTCTCGATGGCCGCGCACGGCGCCCGCCGCCTGCTGCGGATGGCAGCCAATACGGGAGCGATCGTGGCAATCGAACTTCTGGCAGCGGCGCAGGGCTGCGACTTCTACGGCGAACTGACATCCAGCAAACGGCTGGAAGCGGTGCGCGCCATAACCCGTGCCAAGGTGCCGCATTTGGGTCAGGACCGGTATTTCCATCCGGATATCGCAAGCGCCATCGGCCTGATCGAAAGCGGTGCAATCATCCAGGTGGCAGGCCGGAGCGAATTGCCGGTGGTAAGCGCCGATTAACGAGGCCGGCCATCGCTGGCCGACCTCGCCTTTGCTCAGCCAACCAGCGTCGCATCCATCGTGATGTCAGCCTTCAGCAGCTTGGACACCGGGCAGCCGACCTTGGCCTTGTTGGCCAATTCGGCGAACTGCTCAGCGCTGGCGCCAGGGATCTTGGCGCGCAATGTCAGGTGCACCGATGTGATGGCAAACCCGTCGCCAACCTTGTCGAGCGTCACGTCGGCCTGTGTGTCCATCTGCTCGGCCACCAGACCGGCCTCGCCCAGGATCAGCGACAGCGCCATTGTAAAGCAGCCCGCATGCGCCGCACCGATCAGCTCTTCCGGATTGGTGCCAGGCTTGCCCTCGAAGCGTGAGGCAAATCCGTACGGGATGTGATCGACCGTGCCGCTTTGGGTGGAAATCGCGCCCTTGCCGTCCTTGATGCCGCCGTTCCAGACCGCCGAACCATGCGTTTTCATCATTGCTTCTCCTAAAAAAGGCTCACACGTGCGGTGCAGGCCCATTCACTGTTAACGCGGCCTGGTCGCACGGCCAGAACACTCCGTATGTCGCGTCGCCTACCGCCACCGTCCAAGAAAACCGCGCCCTGGTTGCAACCCGCGAGCCGCTCGCAGACTTGACGTTTTGTCAGAACAGCCAGCCAAGACCAACCACACGAGGCCGCACATGCTCGCAAGAACGATTCTCGCAACCGTTATGTTGCTGACGCCCGTGAAGATTGTCCTGGCCCAGGCGCTGGGCATCGCCCCCCTTGTAAGGGGCGATCAGGTTTGCCCCGAGCCACGGCCGGATTCGGTGCCGAAACTGATCGGTGGGGTGGCAGCAGCACCTGACGATACCAAACTCCCCGGCGGCGGCGTTGCCTGCGCCGCCATCGTTGCGCCCAACGAAGTGAC
>JBBROR010000260.1:0-4799 GCA_038229175.1 Acetobacterales bacterium
CCGCGCGGCGCGGTTCCGGCATGACCCGGCCTACACCGTGCCGAAGCTGCCGACGCTTGCGGTGGCCGCCGAGCTGCCGGAGTTTCCGACCGATCATCTGCGCCGCGTGGCCGGCGTTGACCTGATGCGCGGGCAGAACCGGTATCTGGCCGCCATCGAGCAGGCTACGCGGATGGTTCACGCCGCTTTTTAGCGGTTGGCGCACAAAAGATCGACGGGTTTCAGACGTTGTACTGGAACCCGTCGATGATGAAATCCTGGCCGGTGATGAAGCAAGGCTGAGATGTTGCCAGGAACACCACCATCTGGGCCACATCGTCGGTGGTGCCCATGCGGCGCAGGGCGATGCCGTTGCGTGCGATCTCGGCACCGCGCTCGACGATGACGTGGTTCTTGGCAAGTTCGGTCTGGATCAGCCCCGGACAGATCGCGTTGATCAGGATCTCCGGCCCGAGTTCCTTGGCCAGCGCCCGTGTCATGCCGAGAATGCCGGCCTTGGCGGAGGCATAGGCGAAGCGGCTGACGGCTGCTGTGACACCGCCGGAATGGGCGTTGAGCGAGGACATGGAGACGATCCGGCCGCCGCCGACCGCGCGCATGTGCGGCACAACGGGCTGGATGTAGTTGAAGCAGCTTTTCAGATTGATGCCGATCGTTGTGTCGAACTCGGCCTCGGTGATGTCCAGGATTCCCTTGGGCTGGGCCTTGCCTGCGTTGTTCAGCAGGAAATCGATACGCCCGAACCGGGCCGCCACGTCCTCCACCACCGCCTTGGCGCGGAGGTGATCGGAGACGTCGGCTTGCAGTGTGAGCGCCTGGCGCCCGAGTGCTGCGATTTCGGCCGCGGTGCGCTCCATCTCCGGCGCCAGGAGGTCCACCAGCGCGATGTCGAACCCGGCCCGGGCCAGCGCGTGCGCGCAGGCGCGCCCTATGCCCCGCGCACCGCCGGTGACGATGGCAACCGGTGTGGGCTTTTGGTGCTCAGACATGACGCCCCTTTTCTACGTGAACGCCCAGCGCAGGGTTTGTGACAGGCCATAGGTGCTGGCGCGGACCAAAGGGCGGGCGAGAAGCGGGCTTTCGAGGTTGTGCATGCGCTGTGCCCAGCCGGGCAAGAGGTCGATGCTGGCGCGCATCATCAGGTCCTGCACGGGCGACATCAGCGGGGCGCTTGGGCGCTGGGTCAGCAGCAGGCGCGACATCTCGCGGGTGCGGGCATCGACGCGGAGCGATGCGCGGAGTTGGCGCAGTATGGTGCGCGCCTCCATGCTGCTGCGGGGCACGGGGTCGGCGCCGAGGGCTGTGCCGATCATTGCGGTTTCGGCGAAATACCGATCCTGGTCAGCGCCGCTCATGCCCGGCTCGCCATAGCGGATCCAGGCATTCAGGAAGCTTGTGGTTTCGGTGACGTGGACCCAGGCCAGCAAAGCGGGATCGTTGGCCGAATAGGGCTGGCCGTTGGGCAAGGTGCCGCTGACATGGCCGTGAATGGCGCGGACGCGGGCGATCGCGGCTTCGGCATCTGCCCGTTCGGCATAGGTGGTGGTGGCGATGAAGCGGGCGGTGCGGCGCAGGCGGCCCTGCATGTCGCTGCGGAATTTCGAATGGTCCCAAACCCCGGCGAGCACGGCGGGGTGGAGCATTTGCAGCAACAGGCTGGTGACGCCGCCGACCATCATGGAGCCGACGTCCTGATGGACGCGCCAGGTGACGGCGCTGGGGCTGAACAGGGCGTTGGTGCTGCGGAGCACGGGCTTTTCGCCGCGCTTGCGGTCGTTGAAGATGGCCACGACCTGGCGTGCGATGGCCTGCTTGACCGGCCGCGCAATGGCGGCGCCGAGGGATGGCGTTGAACCGGTTCGGGTGTTTGGATACGCCATACGACAGATCTGGCCCCGGTGAGGCCGGATAAAAGAGGGGGGACGGCAGATGCTCGACAGCCGCGGATCATGGATGCGCCTTGGCGTGCTGCTGCTGGTCAGTTCGATCGGTGGGGTGGGCATGTGGTCCGTTGTGGTGACGCTGCCGGCGGTGCAGGCCGAGTTTGGCCTGGCGCGGGCGGAAGCTGCCCTGCCCTACACGATGACGATGCTGGGGTTTGCGGCGGGTGGCATCGTGATGGGGCGGATGGCGGATCGGTTCGGGATCGCTGCGACAGTGGCCTTTGCAGCCGTGATGCTGGCCTTGGGGTATGCGGCGGCGAGCCTTGCGGGCGATATCGTCACCTACGCGCTGGCGCATGGGCTGATGATCGGGCTTTTGGGATCGGGCGCGCTGTTCGGGCCGGTGATGGCCGATGCGTCGATGTGGTTCCGCAAGCGGCGGGGCCTGGCGGTTTCGATCGCGGCGGCGGGGAATTATGCCGCGGGGGCGATATGGCCACCGATCGTGGCGGCACTTTCCGATGCGATCGGGTGGCGGCAGACCGAATTGGTGATCGGTGCGGTGATGGTGGTGACCGTGCTGCCGCTGTCGTTTCTGCTGCGCGCGCCGGCACCCGCGCAGACCGACGCCCGAGCGGGTGCGGCCGACATGGCGACGTCGCGGCGCCGGTTGGGTCTTTCACCGCATATGTTGATCGGCCTGCTGGTGGTGGCGGGGCTGGGATGCTGCGTCGCGATGTCCATGCCGCAGGTGCATATCGTGGCGTATTGCGGCGACCTGGGATATGGGCCGGCGCGGGGCGCGCAGATGCTGTCCTTGATGCTGGGGATGGGGATTATCAGCCGTGTTTCATCCGGATGGATCGCGGACCGGATTGGCGGGTTGCCCACGTTGGTTGCGGGGTCGCTGTTGCAGCTTGGATCGCTGTCGCTGTTCTTGTTCTTTGATTCATTGTTTTCGCTTTACATGATATCGGCGCTGTTCGGCCTGTTTCAGGGTGGGATTGTGCCGAGTTATGCGATCATTCTGCGGGAATACTTTCCGGCGAAGGGGGTAAGCACGAAGATCGGCCTGGTGCTGTCGGCCACGATCGTGGGCATGGCATTGGGCGGGTGGATGACGGGCGCGATTTTTGACTTGTCCGGCTCATACAGCCTGGCGTTTGCCAACGGGATGCTGTGGAGCGTGATGAACCTTGGGATTGTGGGGTTCCTGCTGTGGCGGGCGCGCGGCACGCTGGGCGGCGGGACGCGGGCGATGGCGGGGCCGGTTTCGGCATGATTGGATGTCGGGGGGCGACTGCGCCGGGCTGCCTTGTGACTTTGGACAATGCCCCCTCGTTCTGACGGGCCAGTGCGCCAAATTCCCTGACGCTCCGGTAGCAAGCGTCAGGTTTGGACCACTAGCCAAGCACAGATTGGGCCTCTTTCAGCGCGTGCAGCATGCGGTTCCGCGCGCGAGTGGCATCCACCCGTGCAAAAGGGTGCGAGGCGGGATCGGCGGATGCCAGCGCGCGGATCGGGTCCAGCACGGGCCAGGGCGATTGCGGCAGCGCGGGGTCGTGGCGGAAGCGGTCGCCGAGGGTGTAATCGGCCGGCACCAGGGCGCGGGACAACCGCATCAGGATGTGGTTCTGGCTGGCGGGGTCTCGGCCCGAGGCCCGCAGCGTTACCACGCCGGCCCGCAGTGCGGTGGCGGCCTGGATCAGCGGTTCGAGCGAGAGCGCGCCGTTCAGCGATGCCTCGATCGTGGCAAGCTCGGCCAGCAAGGAATCGGCATGGGCTGTGTAGTCCAGCGGCAGCACCGGGTCGGTTAATAGCCGCCAGAGTGCATCGGTGAAGATGCGGGTGTCGCGCACGAGATTGGCTTCGTCGATCTTGTCCAGCAGGTCGTGCGGGGTGTGCCACCACCAACCCAGCGCGTTGCGCATCTTGGCGGGCGATGGCGGCTGCATGCTGAGGCTGCCGAACAGCGACGGGATGCCGATGCCCCAGAACGACATGTCGCTGTTGCGGTTGGGCCGCCTTCCCTCGTGCACCGCGCCGGTTTCCTGGTGGATCACAATGGCGGCCAGCGGGGTGAGCTCGGCGGCGGCGGCTGATTCGGTCATCACCGTGGCGCCGACGGCGCCGGTGCTGTCGATGTTGACATGCACGGCGCAACGCCGCTCCAGCTCGTCCCAGTGGTTGTCGACATACCAGGCCGAGCCGGAATAGCGGCCGTGCGAGTGGCCGGACCAGAAGCACAGCCGCAGGCCGCGCTTCCAGGCGGCACGGCTTCCTGCCAGCACGCGGGCGCATTCCAGCATGGTGGCGTTGGCGCTGCCGTTGTCCATCACGCCGAAATACCAGGTGTCGTGATGGCCGGAGAACAGCACGAAGCTGTCATCCGCCGCGTTTGGTGCGTCCATCTCGGCCACCAGGATGGGCGTTTCGCGCCAGCCGGTGTCGACCTCGGCGTGCAGCGTGACGACCGGGGCCTCGCCTTGTGCCAGGCGGTTGCGCAGGGCGGCGCCATCCGCCTGCGAGATGGTGCAGGTGATTGTGGCCGGCATCGCCGCGCGTTCGGCCACGCCGGGGCTGCCCCAGACCGGGGAGATGCACATTTCGTGCAGGTGCTCGTGCGGGCTGATATGCAGCTGGCCCGTGGCGCCCGCCGCACGGGCCAGGGCTGCGACGGCGGGGTTGGCGATGCCTTCGACCAGGACGATGCGGCCGTGCAGGTTGCGGCCGGCGAAGTCCGCGGGCCGGCCCTCGCCGAGATAGACAATTTCGCCGGTGAGCCCGGGGGCGGGGGAGGCCAGGGAGAAAGAATGGGTGATGGCGGCAACCGGTTGGCCGTCGATGTCCACCCGCGCGGTGCCGGGCAGGCTGATATAGGCGGGATGGCTGATCAATGTGGTTCGGTAGCCGTCA
>JBBROR010000261.1:0-4766 GCA_038229175.1 Acetobacterales bacterium
AGCAGCTTCATGCTGCGCTCAAACGGAGTTCCGCGCGCCGGCGTGGCGTAGTCCTGCGCGCAGGTAGTCCCAACCGGTGACGATGGTCAGGATGGCGGCCCCCCAGAGGAGACACTCGCCGATCGTGGTCACCGGCAGGAAATCCAGATGGAGCACGGCCGCGCCTGTGTCCCCTGCCAGCAGCGTGCCCAGTGCGCCCATCTGAAAGCCGGTCTTCCATTTGGCCAACTGGGTGACGGGCAGCCGGATGCGCAGGTCGGCAAGGTACTCCCGCAACCCGCTGACGAGAATCTCGCGCAGCATGATGACAATGGCGGGATACAGGCCCCAGGCCGTGAAGCGTCCGTCGCCGGCGAGCATCATCAAGGTGGCGCCCACCAGCAGCTTGTCGGCGATGGGGTCGAGCATGCGGCCAAGATCGGAGGTCTGCGCCCGGTCCCGCGCCAGCTTGCCGTCGAAATAGTCGGTGATGGCGGCGATGGCGAACACCGCGCACGCGAGCACGTCGCCCAACGGCGTGTGCCAGGCGACGAAGGCCACCAGAACAGGGATGGCGGCAATCCGGCTAAGGGTAAGCAGATTGGGCAGATCAGTCAGCATGATGTGTTCATAGTGCCCTTTTGGACACGCGAACACCGCCTATCCAGCAGCTTCCATGCGCGCGCCGGGGTGAAAATGCGCATAGACGCGCCGAGCCGTCTCTTTCGAGATGCCCGGTGCGGCCTCCAGATCAACAAGACCGGCCTGTTTCACGCCGCGGGCGGAACCGAAATGGTTGAGCAGCGCGCGTTTGCGGCCAGGGCCGATGCCGGAGATTTCATCGAGCTCACTCGTCACCAGCGCCTTGCTGCGACCGGCGCGGTGCGTGGTGATGGCAAAGCGATGCGCCTCGTCGCGCAGGCGCTGCAGGTAATACAGCACGGGGTCGCGCGGCGGCATCTGGAAGGGCGCCTTGCCCTCGGTGTGAAACCACTCGCGGCCGGCGTCGCGGTCCGGGCCCTTGGCCATCGCAACCAGCTTCACATTGTCCACGCCCAGATCGGCCAGCACGCCAGCCACCGCCGAAAGCTGCCCGGCGCCGCCATCGATCACCACGACATCCGGCCAGCCAGGGCCTTCCGTGGCGCCTTCGCGCAGCGCGCGGCCGAACCGGCGTTCCAACACCTCGCGCATCATGGCGAAGTCGTCGCCGGGCGTGATCGGCCCCTTGATGCTGTATTTGCGGTAAGAAGATTTGTCGAACCCCTCTGGGCCGCCCACCACCATCACGCCATAGGCATTGGTGCCCATGATGTGGCTGTTGTCATAGACCTCGATCCGGGTGGGCGGCGCCGGCAATTCGAAAAGTGTGGCAAGCGCGTCGAGAAGCTTGCCCTGGCCGGCCGTCTCGGCGAGCTTGCGTTCCAGCGCCTCGCGGGCGTTGGTGGTGGCG
Organism: Acetobacterales bacterium; assembly: GCA_038229175.1. Classification (GTDB taxonomy): domain Bacteria; phylum Pseudomonadota; class Alphaproteobacteria; order Acetobacterales; family Acetobacteraceae; genus CAIQQQ01. The sequence continues at coordinate 1,433 of JBBROR010000261.1, forward strand.
TGTTCCACGACGGTGGCCTTTTCGCCGCGCTTGGGCACCGACAGCACAACGCGCTTGCCGGTGCCGAAGGTCTGCGCCTTCAGGCTCAGTGCCTCCTCGATCAATTCCTGCTCCGGCAGCGCATGACTGAGAAAAATGCAGGCCGGGGGCGGCTTGTCGTCATAGAATTGCGCGATGAAGGCGGCCATGACTTCAGCGGTTTCCTCGGCCTTGGCATGGATCGGGAAGAAGGCGCGGTTGCCGTTGTTGCGACCGCCGCGGATGAAGAACACCTGGATGCAGGTTTGGCCCGCCAACTGATGGCCGGCGATGATGTCGGCATCCGTGATGCTGGCAGGGTTCATGGAGCCGCTGCCCTGCACATAGGTCAGCCCGCGAATACGGTCGCGCAATGCGGCGGCACGTTCGAATTCCAGGTTTTCAGCGGCCTCCTCCATCTCGGCGGCCAGTTTCTGCTGCACGGTGCCGGCCTTGCCGCCCAGGAACGCCTTGGCCTGCGCCACCAATCCGGCGTAATCGTCCGGCGTGATGCGGTCGACACATGGCGCCGAGCAGCGCTTGATCTGATGCAGCAGGCAGGGCCGCGTGCGGTTCGAATACACGCTGTCGTTGCACGACCGCAGCAGGAACACGCGCTGCATCGCCGTGATGGTCTGGTTCACCGCCCAAGCCGAGGCAAACGGGCCATACAGGCTGCTCTTGCGGGTGCGCGCGCCGCGGTTGCGGGTGATCTGCGGGAACGGGTGGTCTTCCGTCAGCATCAGCCATGGATAGGATTTGTCGTCGCGCAGAACGATGTTGAACCGCGGCTTGAGGCGCTTGATGAGGTTGGCCTCAAGCAGCAACGCCTCCGCCTCGGTGTGCGTGGTGACGATCTCCATCGACACCGTCTCGGACACCATGCGCCGCAGCCGCTCGGACAGCGCCGATATCTTGGTATAGGCCACCACACGACGCGCCAGCTGGCGCGCCTTGCCGACATACAGTGCCTCACCCTTGGCATCGAGCATGCGATACACGCCGGGCGAAAGCGGCATCGTCTGCAAGGCCGTCTCGATGACCTGCACGCCAAGCAGTTGGGTTGGCTGTTCCATGGACATACCTAACGCGCCCCGCAGCTTGCGCGAAGCTCCTCAAGATTTACGTCAAATTGATGAAGCTTTTGCAATATGTTGCACCTGTGGACAACGACGGACGTCAACCGAAAATTGATCCACTGACTCTGTGGATAAGTATGTGGGCAAACATCGTGGGGTAAGCGGAGTCCCGCGGAAATCCGCGCCAGGCCACCGATTGCTTACAAATAGGGCACCATCTTTAACTCATTGTAAAACATAGTAATTTTATTTTTCAGCCTTCCAAAGCTTAAAAGAAAGCGGCATCTATCTGAAATCATTGAGAGCGTAGGCCGCTGGTGGACAAATCAGCTTCGGCGCCGCTCGATCTCTACGCCAACACTGCCGGCATCCGGAAAAACATCGAGTTTTTCGACACGGACACGCACCGATACCACGCGGACATCTGTAACAATTGACGCTGCGATACGCTCGGCCAGGGTTTCCACCAGCTGCACATGGCCGCTGGCAACGATGGCGCGCGCGGCGTTGGTAACGGCCTCGTAATCGACCACTCTGGCCAGGTCATCGCGTCCTATCGCCAAGTGCGGCATCGCCGACGCGCCCTCGTCGATCACCGCAAGGTCGAGGTTGATGCGAATGCGCTGCGGCGCCTCGTGCTCGCTGGGATACACCCCGATCGAGGCATTCAGCACCAGATCGTGAACAAATACATGCCGAAGACCGGTTGTGGTGTCGGCGATGCGGGTGGCATCCATCATCGTCACTCCTCGACCGCTGGCATGCCGGCTGGGCTCCATTGCAGATGCTGGCCGCCATCGAGTGCCATCATCTGTCCGGTCATCGACGGAAGTTGTAGCATGGCCAGCACCGCGTGGCCGATCTCTTCCGGGCAGCTGCCATGCCGCAACGGAACGGAGGCGCATTGCGCCGCAAACTGCTCCGGTGTCTGGCGCGGGCTGGGCACGGTGGGGCCGGGGCCGATCCCGTTGACCCGGATACGCGGCGCCAGAGCCAGCGCCATGGTCTGCGTCAGCGTCCAAAGTGCTGCTTTAGAGACGGTGTAGGACACGAAATGCGGGGTCAGCGACCATACCCGCTCATCGAGGAGATTGACGATCAGGCCACATGCCTCAGGTGGCAGCGCCTTGGCAAAATCCTGCATCAGCACGAAGGGCGCCCGCAGGTTGGGCTCGATATGCGCGTCCCAACTGTCGCGGCTGGCGTCCCGCCACGCGTCGCGTTCGAAGGTGGACGCGTTGTTGACCAGCACGCCGATCGGTCCAAGCGCCGCGGTGGCGCCGGCAATCAGGCCACCCACGGCGGTCTCGTCGCCGAGCGAGGCCTGCAGCACTATGGCCTCGCGGCCGCATTCGCGGATGTCACGAGCCGTCCGGTCCGCCTCGTCCCGGCTGGTATTGCAGTGGATGGCAATGTCGAAGCCGGCCTCGGCCAGGGCCATCGCGATGCCACGGCCGATACGTTTGGCGCCACCGGTGACCAGGGCGGCGCGGGGGATCTTGGAAGAGATGCGCATATGCGGGTCTTAGCGCAGATTCGCGTGGCTTTGCACAGGCATGGCTCAGCTCGGCGCCAATATATCAAGACAGGCGAAGCGGCCGCTTGTAACCACGTCGCCGGAGGCCTCGAACACCATGCAGTCCCATCGCCCCAACCTGTGGCTCTGGCCTTGGCAGCGCAAGGTCGCTTCGTCTTCAAGCGCCACGAATACCGCAGTGCCGCCCTTGCCCCAGGTATCGCCGTCTGACCCGATTCGCACGCGATGGCTGAAGCGGGCGCGTTCCGTCATCACGTTGAGCACGCGGCAAGGGCCGTCCTGCAGATGGCACGTCAATCCCAGGCCACCATCGAACGGCGTTGGGACAAGGGGGCTGACCGCCACATCATGGCCGTCATCGAAGCGCAGGACGAAGCCTTCGCCATCGACCAGCGTGATGGTGCGGTCCATGCCGGTGTAGTCGGAGAAGCGCGCATCTTGGTCCAGCCACGCGAACGCCACCAGCCAGCCGGGGCCAGAGGCGATATCCGCCTTGCGGCCCGCCTTGTTGGGCCAGGGGGAGATGGGAAGGTCGACGTTGCGCTGAATGATCGCTGTCATTGCCGCACCTAACACCAGGTGCGGCGACTTCTCCAGATGTGGCTTGCCGCAAGCCGTCTAAATCACCGCCGTCTTTGCCTCCAGACCAATCGATTGCGCCAGTCGGTCCAACCGTCGGGTCACGGATTCGCCGGCGAAC
>JBBROR010000262.1:0-4758 GCA_038229175.1 Acetobacterales bacterium
GAGTTGCTGCCTGAATGTCGGCTCAGATGTTGAAGGGCATCAGGGTGGTCGAGTTTGCCCACATGGTGATGGGGCCGACGACGGGGTTGGTGCTGGCCGATCTTGGTGCCGACGTGATCAAGGTGGAGCCGGCGCCGGACGGGGACAACACGCGCAGGCTCGGCGGGTCCGGCGCCGGGTTCTTCGCGATGATGAACCGCAACAAGCGCAGCGTGGCGGTGGATCTGAAATCCCCCGAGGGCCACGCGTTCGTGCTGCGCCTGCTCGGAGATGCCGACGTGCTGGTGGAGAATTTCCGTCCGGGTGCCATGGAGAAGCTGGGCCTGGGGCCGGAGGCGGTGGCGGCGTTCAACCCGAGGCTGGTTTATTGTTCGTGCAAGGGGTTCTTGCCCGGGCCGTACGATCATCGCGTGGCATTGGACGAGGTGGTGCAGATGATGGGCGGGCTGGCCTACATGACGGGCCTGCCGGGCAAGCCGATGCGGGCGGGGTCGTCGGTGAACGACATCATGGGCGGCATGTTCGGCGCCATCGGCATTCTGGCGGCACTGGTCGAGCGGCACGCCACGGGGCGGGGCCGGCATATCCAGTCAGGGCTGTTCGAGAACAACGTGCTGCTGATGGCCCAGCACATGGCGCAGTTCGCCGTCAGCGGCAAGGAAGCACCGCCGATGAGCGAGCGGATGGTGGCGTGGCCGATCTATGACATCTTCGATGTGGCGGACGGCCAGGTGTTCGTGGGCGTGGTGACGGATACGCAGTGGCGGGTGTTCTGTGAGGCGTTCGGGTTGGAGATGCTGGTGGCGCATCCCGATCTTGGCACGCAGGAACTGCGGCGCGCGGCGCGGGGTTGGGTGATCCCGATGGTGGCGGCTCGCCTGGCGGGTCTGACCAAGGCTGGATTGATGGCGCGGTGCGAGGAACTGGGCCTGCCATTCGCGCCGATCGCGCGGCCGGTGGAGTTGTTCGACGATCCGCATCTGAATGCCGAGGGTGGGCTGTTGCCGGTGACGTTGCCGGATGGCTCGGTGGCGAAACTGCCGAATATTCCGCTGTCAATCGATGGGCAGCGGCCTGTGCTGCGGCACGATCTGCCGCGGGTGGGGCAGCATGGGGCGGAGATTGCGCGGGAGCTGGGGTTGTCGGACGCGCAGATCGAGGCACTGCAAAAGGCGGGCGCGCTGATATGAAAATGGGGTGCCTTGCGGCACCCCATTCCCTGTAGGCAGCGAAATGCTTACTTCGGCATCAGAACCTTGTCCACGACATGGATCACGCCGTTGGACTGCGCGACGTCGGCGATCGTGACGGTGGATGTGCCGCCCTTTTCGTCGGTCAGAATGACGTTCTTGCCCGACATGGAGGCGACAAGCATGCCGCCCTCGACGGTTTTGATGTTGTGCTTGCCCTTGTCGGCGGTGATCGCCTTGACGAGGTCAGCGGCCATCACCTTGCCGGAGACAACGTGGTAGGTGAGGATCTTGGTCAAGGTTGCCTTGTTCTCAGGCTTCAGCAGCGTGTCCACCGTGCCGGCGGGAAGGGCTGCGAAGGCTTCGTTGGTGGGGGCGAAGACGGTGAACGGGCCTTTGCCTTTCAGCGTTTCCACCAGGCCCGCGGCCTTGACGGCGGCGACCAGCGTGGTGTGGTCCTTGGAGGCCGAGGCGTTCTCGATGATGTCCTTGGTGGGAGACATCGTGGCGCCGCCCACCATTGTCTGGGCGAGGGCAGGCAGGGCTACGGTGGCAAGGCCGAGCGCCATCACGGCGACGCTGAAATTCATGCGCATGTTGGGTATTCCTCTGGTTTCTTGAAGACATCTCTGTCGCGCGGAACGGCACTCCGTTGCACACAGTATGGATACGCATGGTGGTCAGGAATGGATGCCTGACGAACTGCTATGTCTACGATTTGTCATGTTGGGTCGTATTTGCCGCAGAAGTCTTCAGCACTCATGGCGCGGAAATCGGCGAGGCCCAGGCGGAGCTGGTCGTGCGTCCAGTCCCACCAGGCGATGCGTTCGAGGGCTTGGATGATCTCGGGCGTGAAGCGGTAGCGCAGGATGCGGCCGGGGTTGCCGACCACGATGGCGAAGGGCGGCACGTCCTTGGTGACGATGGCGCCTGCGCCGACGGCGGCGCCGTTGCCCAGTTTCACGCCGGGGAGCACCACCGCGCCGTGGCCGATCCAGACGTCGTGGCCCATCACGCAGCGAAAGCTGCGGCGCCAGTCGAAGAACGCGGCATCGTCCTGGCCGAGGCCGTAGCTGCTGGAGCGATAGGTGAAATGGCTGAGCGCCACGCGGTCCAGCGGGTGGTTGCCGGGGTTGATGCGGGTGTGGGCGGCGATGGAGCAGAATTTGCCGATTGTTGTGTAGATGATGTCGCTGTCGTTCACGACATAGGCGTAGTCCCCGAAACTGCTCTCGGCGATTTTGGTGCGGGCGCCCACCTCGCAGAAGCGGCCGAAGGTGCTGGCGCGGACCGAAGCCGTGCGGTGGATGGACGGCTCGTCGCCCAGGTTCTTGTCGGATTTTGGGTCATGGGCCATCAGCGCCTCCCTCGGTGCGCCCTTTTAGATGCGGCTGTGGGCTTCTTCCAGTCAGCTCCGGTTTGTCCTAGACCGGCGGCATGACCAGAACGATCGCATTCCAGGGCACGCCTGGCGCCTATTCCGACCTTGCCTGCCGCAACGCCTTTCCGGGGTGGGAGACCTTGGGGTGCTACAGTTTTGCGGACGCCATCGAGGCCGTGCATGCAGGGGCGACGGAGCTTGCGATGCTGGCGTGTGAGAACAGTCTGGCTGGCCGGGTGCCGGACGTGCATTCGCTGTTGCCCGAAAGCGGGCTGCATGTGATCGGCGAGCATTTCCAGCGGGTAGAGCACTGCCTGCTGGGGCTGAAGGGGTCGAAGATTTCGGATATCAGGCGCGTGCATTCGCATCCGGTGGCGTTGCAGCAGATCCGCAAAATTTTGGCGGAACTGGGCGTGCAGGCGGTTGTGGAGGCGGATACCGCAGGGTCTGCCGAGCTGGTGGCGCAGTGGGGCAACCCGGAGGACGCGGCGGTGGCGTCGTCCTTGGCCGGTGAGTTGTTCGGGTTGGAGGTGTTGCGGGCGAACGTGGAGGATGCGGCGCACAACACGACGCGGTTCTATGTGATGGCCCGGGCGCCGAAGATTCCGGTGGCATCAACGCCTGGGTTGATGACCACGTTCGTGTTCCGCGTAAGGAACGTGCCGGCCGCGCTTTACAAGGCGCTGGGCGGGTTTGCGACGAACGGCGTGAACATGACGAAGCTGGAAAGCTACATGGTGGACGGCGCATTCACCGCCACGCAGTTCCTGTGCGAGGTGGAGGGGCATCCGGAGCAGCCGCATGTGCGCCGGGCGCTGGAGGAGCTGAGCTTCTTCTCGCGGGAGACGAAGATCATGGGGGTTTACCCGATGGCAGCGGTGCGCGGGGTGTCGGCGGCGGCGGATTGAGGGTTTGGAGACCGGTGACTTTCTGTAGCGGCGTGAGCAGCCCGCCGATCGTGAAAACGATGGGTGGCGCTGCGCTTACCCATCCTACGATGGTGGCTCTTGTATGAAAAATATTGCAATCGGCCAGTCGATGTGTTCTTGTTTCGTTCATGAATTCCTCCCCCATCTTTGGCCCGGAAGGCCGGTTTGCGGTGATCGTTGCGGCGTTGTGCCGGGCGGTGGCGGCGAGTCATGGGCGGGGGTTGATGGATGCGGCGGTGATTGTGCTGGTTTGGCGGCGTGTGAAGCGGGTGGAGCGCCTGTTGCTGGCGTTGGCGGAGCGGGTTCGGTTGGGGCTGTATCGTGAGGGTTTTACCCGGCCGTCTGGGACTGCGCGAGGCGAGGGGGTTCGGGTTGGGGAGCGGGCTTCTTCCGGGGCCTGGCATTTGTTGCCGCGGCGGTTTGGCTGGCTGATGGGGCTGATGCCGTATGAGGCGGCGGCGTATTCTTCCCAGTTGTCCTGCGTGCTGGCGGAGCCGGAGATGGTGGCGTTGTTGCGGGATGTGCCGCAGGCGCGGCGGATTATTCGGCCGTTATGCGTGATGTTGGGGTTGGAATTCGAGGGTCTTCGGGAAAAGCGGCCTCGGCCGGTGCGGGTGGTGGCAGTGCCAGTGGTGGTGCCGGTATCGGTTCCGATTCCGATGGCACGGCCGGGGTATGTGCCGTCGGCGAAGTGGCCGAAGGGCGTGGCGCCGCGCAGGCGGGTTTTACGACCCGGGTGAGGTTACTGGCAGAAGTGCGATCAGATTGTTCCGGTATAGCAATTAATTTTCCGTCTGGTGGGGCTGCAAAGCGCGCCCCACCAGACGATCAGGGTTTATTTGCCGAGGTTTTTGTCGAACCAGGCGGCGATTTCGCCGATGGCGAAGCGGACTTCGGGGATGCGGTCGTCGCGGTAGAATTGGGCGTGGGATTGGCCTTCGAAGACCTGCAGGCGGGTTTCGACCCCGGCCTCTCGCAGTTTCTGGTTGGTCCGGACGGTGTTGCTCAGCAGCAGGTCGCGGGTGCCGCTGGTGAGGATGGTGGGCGGGAAGCCACCCATGTCGCCGTAGATGGGGGAGAGCAGCGGGTCGGCGAGGTCGTGGCCGTTGGCGTAGAATTTGGTGGCGGCGTCGCAGAAGCCGGCGGGGGAGACGAGGACGTTGTCGACCAGCGCGTTGGTCTGGAAGGTGTCGCCGGCCTGGGTGGCGTCTGACATCGGGGTTCCGGGGGCGATGGCGCCTGGCATGGGCAGGCCGGC
>JBBROR010000263.1:0-4756 GCA_038229175.1 Acetobacterales bacterium
ATCGGGAGGTGATCGTCGCGTCGCCCTGCTCCGGGCATGGCTACAAGTTCTGCAGTGTGGTGGGAGAGATCCTCGCCGATCTCGCCACCGGGCAGAGGCCGGGTTTGAACATCGATCTGCTGCGGATGACCAGGTTTCAAACCGCCGCTTAGAACATCCCTGGAACAGTGAAATTGCCATGATCGATAAAACAAAGGCAAGAGCTTGATGATTTTGATTCTACTCGGAAAATCATCAAGCTCTAGAGCGTGATGTCCTTGGCTTGAATCAAAGATTCCCCCGGCTCGAAGGTTTCTGATTCAAGTGTTCAACCTCGGAGGTTGGACGGATGCCGAAGGCTTATTCGATAGATTTACGAGATCGTGCGGTAACGCGGGTCATGGCCGGGGAAACGGTTCGCTCGGTTGCATCCGTTTTGCAGGTCAGCGTGGCGAGCGTTGTGAAGTGGTCCCAGCGGTTCCGCCGCACGGGCAGTGCCGCCCCCGGACCCATGCACGGACACAGGCCCCGACTGCTACTAGCGCATCGGGATTGGGTCATTGCACGCACGGCCAATGACCAGCCCTTCACCTTGCGTGGCCTGCAGGCTGAGCTCGTCGGGCGGGGCGTTGTGGTCGACTACCGGACTGTTTGGAGGTTCGTGCATGCCGAGGGGCTCAGCTTTAAAAAAAAGTGTGCTGCCCAGCGAACAGGATCGCCCTGACATCGCCCGTAAGCGGGCGTTCTGGAAAAAGCACCAGGCAAGCATTGACCCGAGACGGCTCGTCTTTATCGATGAGACCTGGGCCAAGACCAACATGGCGCCTCTGCGGGGCTGGGCGCCACGCGGACAGCGCCTGCACGCAAAAGTGCCGCACGGACACTGGAAGACGCTGACATTCATTGCAGCTCTGCGGTTCGACCGGATCGAGGCGCCGTGCATGTTCGACGGCCCGATCAATGCCATCAGCTTTTTGGCGTATGTTACCCAGGCGCTCGTGCCGACGCTGAAGCCGCGCGACATTGTCGTTCTCGACAACCTCGGCAGCCACAAAAGCGATGCTGTGCGCGCCGCCATCCAAGCAGCCGGCGCACGCCTCTTGTTCCTGCCGCCCTACAGTCCAGATCTCAACCCGATCGAGCAGGTGTTCGCCAAACTCAAACACCTGATGCGCAAAGCCTGCGAACGAACCATAGAGGCAACCTGGAGGCGCAGCGGTGACCTCCTCAAATTATTCGCGCCACAAGAGTGTGGACGATATCTGCAGAACTCCGGATACGCTTCAAGCTAAACGCATCATGCTCTAGTGGTCCAAACCTGACGCTTGCTACCGGAGCGTCAGGTTTGGACCACAAGATCAGAGGCTAGTGGTTAAAATCTGAGGACTCTTCTCTCAGATTTTAACCGCTAGCGCGTTGGGTTGGCCGGAGGCACGCAAAACAAATACCTATACTGGCGGCCGTTAGTATGAGCCATCACAGTGCCATTGATGGCCAACTCGATCAGCGGAATCAAGCCGTAACGCGAACCGCCTCGCGGCCTTCGTCATAGCTGGATACTGGTGCCGAAGCGTTCCATGCCCACGACGAAACCGTCAAAGGTCAGCAAGGCGCCAGCCAGCCGGCACGCACACCACGGTGATGAGCTTGAACGGTAGTGGCAGGCCTGCCATCAGCCAGCCTCAACATTCCACGACGTTCACGGCCAGCCCGCCCAGCGACGTTTCCTTGTATTTGGTCGACATGTCGCGCCCAGTCTGCCGCATCGTCTCGATCGCCTGATCGAGGCTGACGCGGTGGCTGCCGTCGCCGTGCAGGGCGAGGCGTGCGGCGTTGATCGCCTTCACCGCGGCGATCGCGTTGCGCTCGATACAGGGGATCTGCACCAGGCCGCCGACAGGATCGCAGGTGAGGCCCAGGTTATGTTCAAGCCCGATCTCGGCGGCGTTCTCCACCTGCTCGTTGCTGCCACCCAGCGCCGCCGCAAGGCCACCTGCCGCCATGGCACAGGCAGAACCGACCTCGCCCTGGCAGCCCATCTCCGCGCCTGAAATGGAGGCGTTGCGCTTGATCAGCGCGCCAATCGCCGCTGCCGCCAGCATGAAGGTTTCCACGCCCTCGGTGCTCGCACCAGGGACGAAGCGTTCGTAGTAGTGCAGCACGGCCGGGATGATGCCGGCGGCGCCATTGGTGGGAGCCGTGACGACCTTGCCGCCGGCGGCGTTCTCCTCGTTCACCGCCAGCGCCCACATGTTCACCCATTCGATGGCGCCCAGCGGATCGGGGTCGTTCAGCACCGGGCGCGCGTGGAGGCGGGCCAGCAAAGCGGGCGCGCGGCGGCGAACGCGCAAGCCACCAGGCAGCTCGCCGCTGCCGATCAGGCCGCGGGCAACGCAGGCGCGCATGGCCGCGACGATGGCGGCGATGCCGTCCGACAGCGCGGCCCCGCCGTGCCACACGGTTTCGTTGGCCCGCATCAGGCCCGCGACAGTCAGTCCAGCCGCGTTCGCCTTGCGCAGAAGCTCGGCGGCATCGGCGAACGGGTATGGCACCGGCGTTGCCGACGCTGGGGTATCGGCACCCAGCGGCAGGCCGGCTTCATCGACCACGAAGCCGCCGCCGATCGAGTAATATATCGCCGATGCCAAGGTTGCCCCCGCCGCGGTGAAGCGAAGGCCGTTGGTGTGAAGCGGCAGCGTTTCGCCATACCGGAACACCAGATCGGTCGTGGGATCGAACGCGATCTCGGGGCCGCCCCCGAACGGCAGCCGGCCGCGCCTTCGGATATCGGCCACCAGCATCGCCGCCTCGTCTGGATCGACACGGTCCGGGCGCTGGCCGGAGAGGCCGAGCATGATGGCGGAATCGGTGGCGTGCCCGTGGCCGGTAAGCGCCAGCGAGCCGAACAGTTCGACCGTGACCTGGTGGATTCGACCGGCCGTCTGGGCAAAATGTGCGGCGGCGCGCATCGGACCCACCGTGTGCGAGCTGGAAGGGCCAACACCGATGCGAAACAGATCGAACAGCCCGATCCAGGCGAGAGCGGACATATCTGTATCCTTATGACAGGCGGCAGCACGGTTTGACGTGGATCAATGCAGCGCAGCTTGACACTCCGCATGAAACGCACATGACGCAAGCAGATCTCATCTCCCGTTACGATCGGCCACTCCCGCGCTACACCAGCTACCCAACGGCACCGCATTTCAGCGCCGCGGTGGATGGCGCGCAGTATGCCGGTTGGTTGGCAGACCTGTCGGCGGATGCGCCCGTCTCTTTGTATCTGCATGTGCCGTTCTGCGACCGGCTATGCCTCTATTGCGGCTGCAACACCGCCGTGGTGCGGCAGGAGGCGCCGCGTCGCGCCTACGCGAAACTGCTGAAGCAGGAACTGCGCCATGTGGCCGACGCAATCGGGCGACGGGCCACCGTCAGCCACGTGCATTTGGGCGGCGGCACGCCAACCACGCTGCCAGCCGATTGCCTGATCGACATCATGGACCTGCTGCGCACCCGCTTTACCTTGCTGGCAGATGCGGAGGTGGCCATCGAGCTCGACCCGACTCGACTGCCCGCGGATCGGGTAGCAGCGTTCGGCCGCATGGGCATCACCCGCGCCAGCCTGGGCGTGTAGGACCTGGATCCGGACGTGCAGAAGGCGATCGGCCGCATGCAGAGCTATGAGGAGACCGAGGCCTGTGCGAAAGCGTTGCGCAAGCAGGGCATCGGGTCGATCAACCTCGACCTGATCTATGGGCTGCCGATGCAGACAGCGCAGAGCGTGCAGGCCACCGCGCGCCGGGCGCTCCACCTCGGGGCGGATCGGATTGCGGTGTTTGGCTATGCGCATGTGCCTTGGATGAAGAAGCATCAGGCACTGATCCCGCAGGGCTCCCTGCCCGGCACGGCGGCGCGCTTTGCGCAGCGCCAGGCGATCGACGCGGTGCTTCAGGATGAGGGTTTCTACGTGCCGGTGGGGCTCGATCATTACGCGAGGCCCACGGATTCGATGGCGCTGGCGGCGCAGGATGCCACGCTGCACCGCAGTTTCCAGGGCTACACCACCGATGCGGCACCAGCCCTGATCGGCATTGACGCCAGCGCCATCGGATGTCTGCCGCAGGGCTATGTGCAGAACGCAACCACCACGCCAGCCTATACGGCGGCGATGCAGGCGCACCGGTTTGCCACCGCCCGCGGCATTGCCGTGACCAGCGACGACCGGCTGCGGCGCGACGTGATCGAACGGATCATGTGCAACCTGGCGGTAGATCTGGACGCGGTGGCACGCGCGCATGGCGCGGACGCATGGCCCTTGCACGTCGCAGCCCAGTCGCTCGCGTCGCTCGCGCGCGACGGGCTGGTAACGCAGGATGCGGGCCACATTGCCGTAACACCCATCGGCCGGCCATTTGTGCGGCATGTCGCGGCGGTGTTCGACGCCTATCTCGACTTGGCCCCTGACCCGCCAAGGCATTCCCCAACGTTTTGACTGTCTGCCGGAGAATGGTGCCGCTTGTAGGAATTGAACCTACGACCCACTAGTGGTCCAAACCTGACGCTTGCTACCGGAGCGTCAGGGAATTTGGGCGACAAGATCAAAGGCTAGTGGTTAAGATCTGAGGACTCTTCCCTCAGTGTCCGTCCGGAAACTCCTTGAGCCATCCGAGTCTGATGTGATTCAAGGAAGGCCACTCATCCTGAGAGGCTTCCGATGTGGACCGCTGACAACCGCCCTCGCTACAACCGTGACAAGCTTCGCTACCCGAGCGATCTG
>JBBROR010000264.1:0-4756 GCA_038229175.1 Acetobacterales bacterium
GTGAAGGCGTCGCGGCGCTCCTGATCGATCATCGCAGCCACGGGGTTAGGAAACTCACAGGCAGGATATGCCGGGGCAGACCGCCGTGACGCCTCGACATGGACGCACCAGTGAGAGCCGAGCCGCCGCAGCACGTTGTTCATCCTTGCCCGCGCGGCGACCAATTCGTAAGGAGTGGAACTGTCCAAGTCCGGGCCGCGAAACGCGACCGTCTTTTGGAAGCTTCCGTCCTTATTGAGGACGACGCCGGGACCGATCAGCGCCGCCCACGGAAGGTAGTCGGTCAGGCGTTGCGGTCGTTTGCGATATTCGCCAAGGTTCCACATGAACGTATCTCCCACGGGGACAGGGGGGAATCAGGAATCCAGATAATTCGGTTGACGCAGATGACGGCGGAAGATGTCGAACCAGTACGGGTCTCGCTTACTCATCAGCACCGCCGTCGCATGAAGCGCCGCGCCGGCTGGGAAGCCAAGCCACCAGAGGTGCAGGCCCATGCCGATGACCAGCGCGAGCGTTCCGTTGAGGATCGCGAAGGTCCGCGGCGCTCCACCCATCAGCACGGGCTGGGTTAACGCCACATGCAGGGACAGTTCATATCCCTCAATCTCTTCCGGGCGCTTCATGGCCGTACCACCTTCCGTTGCGTTGACCCATCCCGTGGTGAGCTTGTCGAATCATCACCAGCCAGCGCCACCATCGAATCCGAAGAACGTCACGCCGAAGCTCGTGGCGGTGACGGCAATCGAAACGCCGAGCAGAAGGCCCAGGACGCGGCGCAGGCCGCCGCCGTCACTGAACGCAAAACCAAATCCCAGAACCACGATCGCCAGAATGCACAGCGCCTTAGCAACCGGCCCGGTGAAGCTGGCAAGCACTTGATTCAGCGGCCCCTCCCACGGGAGGGCTCCGCCGCCGCCCCCAGCAGCGGCCGCGCGGGCGGGGTGAGGACTGACCAGGAGCGTCAGCGCGCCGGCGATTGCCGGCACGAGAAAGGAATTTCGACGAGCGATCATCGAGCGAATGTTCATGGTGACTCCTTGTTCGCCATGCCACGCTGGATCACACGATTCGCAGCATTGTCATGGACGGTATGAATAATACCATACGGCCCCCTAATGGCAGAGTCAAGCGCATTGTTCGTATTTTGTTTGGTATGCGTTGAACGATGCGAGGAATGCCGCCATGAGCTGAGTCGGAATCTATCGAGGGATGTGAAGGAGATGTGATGTAAGGCGCGGTCCAGCCCTTACGATCGGAGGAAAACCACGCGGTCCATGCCGGCCGGCCGCCGAGATTTTTCTCTGAATCCAAACTCAATGCTCGGATTTGTTGAGATGTGAGGGAGAATTTGAAGGCGTATTGTCAGTGCGACAATGGCAATGAACCGAAGCTTCACCAGGCCTTTTGAGCAACCGATCGAACTGGACCGCGTAAACTATTCGTCATCGCGCGACCCTGAGCCGATCCGCTGACGGTGCTTGTGCGCCATCGTCGCGCGTGCGTCCGTACTGGCGTCGAGCCAGTGGAGGATCAATGCTTCGATCACCCGCTTGGGATTTGACAAGTGAGTCGCGCAGTCGTCCTCGAATGCCTCAAACAATTTTGTGTCGAAGCGGTAGGTCCGCTGGACCGTCTTGGGCTTGGGCTCCTGTTTAGACGCGCCGCGGTTTGAGCGAGGGTTGGCCATAATGACAGGGATTCTAAGTCAACCGCAGTGGTATGCAAGATACCAAACATCTAAAGCGAAGTTATTCGTGGGCAGTGTTCCAAACGCCCCAAGTCGAATGATCGGGCTGCCGGGTAGTCATTTCCCATGACCGCGAGTAAATCGAGCCTCTGCGAACACACCACAGCGGACTGGATCTCGCCAAGGTGGCTGACGATTCTGTCCGCCAATGTATTTGGGAGGAATCATGATCGAGATCGAAAGCGAAACCCTGGTCCCTTTGCGGGAGGTTTCCAAACTCCTGCCTTCGCGACCAAATGGTGTCACGGGGCGCGCCAAAACCGGCCAGCGCGGGGCGCTCAAAACCGGCCAGTGTTGTTGTGATGCGTCGTATACCTCATCCGTTCAATCCAATGCAAGTTTCTGTTGAGTTATCAGCCCCGAATCAGGACGCCTGATCGGCGGGAACCCCAGTACCAGAAGAGACCGTGCTTTCTGCCGCGGTGTCTTCCGGAGGGGAAAGCCCTTCATCGCCGGCGGTGCTCCGCCGTCCTCGATATGAATTTGATTTTGCTTCCGCGGATGGTTTGCCTGCCGCTGAGTTGCCGCCGCCGTGGCGAAGCCGGTAACTTTTTCCCGTGATATTGATGATGGTGGCGTGCTGCAGGAATCGGTCCAGGATGGCGGTGGCCGCCGGCGCGTCGCCGATCAGTTTGGCCCAATCCTCCAGCGGCCGGTTGCTGGTCATCATCGTCGAGCGGTTCTCGTGGCGGCGCATGATGATCTCCAGCAGGAATTCGCCCGAGCGACGTGGCAACTGTTTCATCCCCATGTCATCAATGAGCAACAGGTCAGGCTTGAGATAGCGGTTCAGCGTTTTATCCTGTTGAGCCGGCGTTTGATCATCACCCAAAAAGTCGCGGGCCAGATCGAAGATCGAGCGGTACAGGACCATGAAGCCGGCCTTGATGGCCTGATGTCCAATGGCCTGACCCAGGAAGGTTTTTCCCACGCCCGGTGGACCCAGGAGCAGAACATCGGCTTTCTCGCGGATGAACTGGCAAGCCGCCAGATCGTGGATCTGCTTGCGTTTGATCGTGGGGTTGAAGGAGAAGTCGAACTCGTCGAGGTGTTTCACTTCGCGGAACAGGGCAGCTTTAACCCGGCGGCTGATCAATCGGCTGGACCGAACATTCAATTCGTCCTGAAGGATCAACTCCAAGAACTCAGCGTGATCGAGCCGATTGCCTGACGCCTCACTCAATCGAACCTCCAGACTCTGGGCCAGGCCCGAAAGCCGAAGCTGTTTGAGCGTCTCTAACAATGATGGTCTCATGGGGTGGACTCCAGTAAAGATTGATGAGTGGCGGAAGGCAAAGCCTCCGCTATGGCCTGACGCACGAACTGTCCGTAGTCGTCCAGGTCACGGATGAGTGGATGCTGCTGGATGAACTCCAGGCTCTGCTGCATCGGTGCTGAGTTCTGGTGCTCGATGAGCTGTCGCAGGGATCGCAGGTGATACGCCCCGTGGCTCTGGGCGATCTGGCAGGCGTGTTCCACGGTCTGGCGTGAATGCTTGTTTGTCAGGGATAACAGACCCATGAGGACGCGCACGCCCTCGATGCCTCGGTTTTGAAGCATGGATTGCGCCCAGTGCGCAGCGTGCGGACCAATGTATTCGACGCGCCGAAGCAGCCAGGTTGTTCCCCGCTCGATGCCACTGATCTTCTCCGGCAGAATGTGAATATCCTGCGTGGAGAACACGCCCGGCGGGCGCTGCACATGAACCGCGACCGGACGCATCTTCTGGTCCAGCAGGCGGACGATCCGCCCGTCCCAGCGCGCCCAAACCTGCTGCCCCAGATACTCCGGCGGCACTGAGTAATATGCGCCCTTGATCTGAACATGCCCGTCGCGATTGACGCTCCGCATCGCTTCCTGGAACAGATCGAAGCGACAGGCAGGCATCGGCAGCAGCGCCGACTTCTCCGCCTGCTCGAAGACCTCCTTCACCTGCCGGCGGGTCGTGCCATGGATGCGGGTGTCAGCAACCGATGATTCCCAGTTTTGCAGATGCTGGTTCTGCTGGGCCAGTGAACTGAACGTGCGCCCCTTGAGGGCGTTGCCCTTCACATAGCCGATGCCGCGCTCGATCTTCCCCTTGTGCCGCGGCGTGTACGGCCTGGTGGGCAGGATGGCGATCCCATAATGCTCGGCAAACGATCGAACCTTGGGACAGAGCTCCGGATCAAACCAATCCGCCCGCTGCACTGCCGCGCGCAGATTGTCGATCACCAGGGTCCGCGGCAGACCGCCGAAGTGGGTGAAGGCGTTTTCCAAACAGCGCAGGAAGTCATCGGTGGTCTGTCGATGCACCGCCTCGGCGTATCCCTTGCGGCTGTGGGACAACACGATGCGGAAGACCCAGGTTGTCTTACGTTTGCCGCGGGAGGCTTTGCCTCCGCCCTCCGCTGTCACGATGGGCGCGCCCCGGCCGAAGTCCACCTGCGCCTCGGCACCCGGCTCGCACTCCATCCGGCGGAACGGCGCTGGCATCACTGCCGCCAGCTTCTTGATCAGCCGGCGCACACTGTAATAGCTGCCGGCGTAACCATGATCGGTGCATAGGTCTTGGTAGATCCGCTGGGCGGTTAGTCCCATCTCCAGCTTCTGGAGAATCACTTCACGCCAGGGACCAGCGGCTGAGGCAAAGCCGCCTGTGGCGAGCACCGCGGCAGGCTTCGCCTCCACAGTCGAGCCGATGGGCGCGCCCTCGGACCCGATGGGCGCGCTGGCCGGTTTTGAACGGTAGGCTTCGCCTCCGCGATCTTGCGGCACGGACAGGCGAAGATGGCGTCCGACCGTCTCCCGGTGAACGCCCAGCTGACGGGCGATGTGCCGGTTAGACCAGCCGCCTCGCGCAAGTGCCAGAATTGCTTGTACTTCGGCCATCTTGAGTTGATTCGCCATCGCATCGTCCGCTCCCGGCGAGAGCCAAGAGCCAACGATAATGGACAAATCTCCAGTTCCTCAAAATGGCCGGTTTTGGCGCGCCCATCACTGGCCGGTTTTGCGCGCCCGATGACA
>JBBROR010000265.1:0-4738 GCA_038229175.1 Acetobacterales bacterium
GATCCTCGCCAGGCGCGCAGAGGCGATCCTCGCCGGGTGCAAAGAACGGCCGAAAGATGAAAATATCCGGCAGATGCATGCCGCCCTCATAGGGGTCGTTCATGATCAGGATATCGCCCTCGCCGATATCGTCGCCGAAATGCCGCAGGCAGGCCTGCAGCGCCTGCGGGATGGACGCCAGATGCCCCGGCAGCGACAGCCCCTGCGCCACCAGCCGCCCTTGGGCGTCACAGATCGCGGTGCTGTAATCCATGATGTTCTTCAGCACGCCGGAATAGGCGGCGCGGTAGATGGTCAATGCCATCTCGTCGCCCAACGCCACGATCGCGTTTCGGAAAAGTTCGGCGGCGATCGGATCGGGGGCGGTATGGATGTCTTGCATGGGAGGCAAGCTTAGGGCGGACTTCGCGGTCTGGCGATGCGCGTTCATGGCCACAAGCCCTTTAGCGCCGCACCGGCCAACGGATGCCAGGCCCATGATCGCCGACCTGGCACCGTTCGCCTTCAGGCGCGCGTTGCGTTCCACCACTAAGGTCGGGCGTTACAAGTCAGCAACCTGCCAGCCCCGCCGGTTTTTTGCCGCAATCGAGCGCTAAATCCTGGGGGTGACCAACGGCTGTTCGAGCCTCCCGTACACGATGCTTTTGATATCGAAATCGGGTATCTCGGGGACTTCCGGTCTGGTCTGAATGCAACGATTTCATTCGACACTCGTTTTAAGTCGTGTTGAAGGAGCAGGAAGATGAAACGGTCGACCATTCTCGGCGCGGCGCTTCTGGGCGCCATGATGGTGCCCATGGCAGCGCAGGCAGACGAGTGGCGTCGTGGCGGTGAGGGCCACGGCGGCTGGCATGGCCATGAGGGGCGTGGATACGAAGGACGCGGTTACGATGGTCGTGGCTACGAAGGTCGCGAATACGGATGGGGCGGGCCTCGCCTGTTCTTCCGCCCGGCCTACCCCCCGCCGCCGATCTACTACGCCCCTCCGGTCTACGCGCCGCCACCGGTCTATTACGCGCCGCCCCCTGTGGTGTATCAGCCGCAGCCTTATTACCCGGCCCCGGTCTATGTGGCGCCGAGCATCAATCTGGGTGTGAGCATCCCGCTGCGTTGACCCCTTCGGTCGAAGCGGCGTCGAGCGGGAAAATCCCGCGGCGATAATCTGGAACGATGCCGCATCGGCAGCGTTTCTCTGGCAATAAAGCCGACCGGCCGGGCAATTCCCGGCGGCGTTGAGGGTAGAAAAGATGAAGATGGTCCGAACAGCGGTGCTGGCACTTGCCACCTGTGGCGCGCTCTCCGCCTGCACCAATCCGTATGATCCCGGCCAGCGCGCGCTGGGTGGCGGCGCACTCGGCGCGGGTGCGGGCGCTGCAATCGGTGGCCTTGCCGGTGGCGGTCGCGGTGCCCTGGCCGGTGCCCTGATCGGCGGCGCGGTCGGTGCCGTCGGCGGTGCCGCCACAACGCCCAGCCCGCCGCCGCAGCAGCCAACCTATTACGCGCCCGCGCCGCAGCCGAGCCCGTATCGCTACTGACACGCGTCCGGATCGGGCTTAGCGCCTGGTCCGGGCCGCAACGGCGCGCTTCTGACATGATACCACCCAGGAGACTCATGACATGACACGATTCAGGCTGGCGCTTGGAGCCTTGGTCGCGGCCGTCTCCGCCTCCGCCGCACATGCCGAAACGAGAACGCTGGCCAACTCGGGTCTGTGGTCCACCTATGGCGGCTCTGACGACCAGCAGCGCCGTGTTTGCGGCGTTGTTACCGTCGGTGGCGACGGGCGCCGCATCGATATCGCGCAATATGCGATCGATGGCGGCATCGATCTTAGTCTCCATCGGGACAGCTGGGCGATCCCGCCAAACACCGAGATCCCCTTGCAGGTGCAGTTCGACCGAGACGGCGCGGTACCATCCCGCGGTATCGGCGAGGGACGCCGTGTGGTGTCGCATCTGAGCTTCGCGCAATCGGTGCCGTTCATGCGTGCGCTGCGCAACGGCGTCCAGATCCGCATCTTTTTCCCATCCGGCAACGAGCCGGTCTGGACCGGCGGGCTCTCCGGCAGCAGCCGCGCGATCGACGCGTTCAACGATTGCCGGACGAGCCTGTCGTCCGCCAATCCCACGCAACCCTACGCCAGCGCCCCAGCCCCAGCCGTGGCCGCGCCCGTTACAAGCATGCCCACGCAGCCGTTCTCACCCCAGCAATCGTCACCCTCGGCGCCCCAATACGCGCCGCCGCCATCCGGCAACGGCCTGCCACCGCTGCCACCTTCCTGATCCAGTCAGCCAGCCGGCGCCTGGGCGCTCAAAGTCACAACAAAGCTTGTGCCGGGAGCGGTGCGGTCGATCTCGACCCGCCCGCCCCGATCCCGCACCAGCCTGGAAATCAGCCGCATGCCAAGTCCGTTGGTCTGCGAGGGATTGAAGTCCTGCGGCAGCGATGAACCCTCGTCCGACACCCTGAGAGTGGCATCTCGCCCATTCCCAGGATCGCCTCTCAGCTCAACATCAACAACGCCGCTGCCATATTTGAGCGCGTTGGTGACCAGTTCCGTCAGCACCAGTCCCACGACGGACACATCGGCGGAAGGCCAGCGCAGCCTGTCCACCTGCAGGCGGATCGGGCGCCCCTCCAGCGTGGCGCCGATGCCTGCGTTGAGATCGGCGATCAACGTTTCAAGATAGGCGGCCATATCCACATGGGTGCCGTCGGCTATGCGGTAGAGGGTTTCGTGCAGCGCGCCGAAAATGCGCACCCGCGCCGCACTCTCCGCCACTTTCCGGGCGATGTCGGGGTCCTTGATGTTGCGCGCCTGCAAGGTGAGCAGGCTCTGCACCATGGTAAGGCTGTTCTTCACGCGATGATGCGTCTCCAGCATCAACAGCTCCTTTTCGGCAAGCTGCTCGCGCACGGTCTTCAGGGCGGCTTCCAACTCCGCCTCCAGCTGCTTTCGCTTTGCGATGTTCTTGGCGTAGACGGCAATGCCGCCGTTCGAGATCGGATAGATCGCAACGTCCACCCAGCTCTGGTCCAGCACAACGCTGAACATTTCAAGGCGTACCGAGACGCGCTCGCGCATCACCTGCCGCATCAGCGACATGCCCGGCGATGCGGCATAGTCCGGGACATACGAAAGGAGGCGCAGCAGATTCTGCCCCACCAGATCGCGCGGCGCGTCGATCATCCGGGCCAAGGCAGAATTGGCGAAGACGATGTCGAATTCGCCGTCCAGCACAAAGAACGGATCGTCGATGCTGGACAGGATATCGGCGTTGGTCTGGAACGCCGCGGCCAGGGCTGCTTCGGCACGGCTTTTGTCGGCAAGCACCCGGCGGAGTTCCATCGTGGTCATCACCTGGCGGGCCAGCGCCTGCAGCGCCTCGGTCTGTGCCTCGCTCAGCCCGTCTGGCCGTGGTGCGCTGTCAAGAACGCACAGCGTGCCAAGTGGCTGGCCCTGCGGCGTAACCAGCAAGGCCCCCGCATAGAAGCGAAGATTATGCGGCGGGCGAATGATCGGATTATCAGCGAACCGAGCATCGAGCGCGGTGTCGGGAACCACGAAAAGCTCCCGCTGCAGGACGGCATGGGCGCAAATCGAAATGTCGAGCGGGATCTACCTGACACCAAGGCCGATCTCTGCCTTGAAGAACTGACGATCCGCATCGATCAGGTTGATGACGGCCACGCTGGTGCCGCACACAAGCTGCGCCAGCTTGACGAAATCATCATAGGCCTGTTCTGCCGGCGTATCGAGAATCGAATAGGAACGAAGCGAGTTGATACGCTCAGGGTCCGCCCAGTCGATCGAGAAGACAGGAAGGTTCGAGTTCGTCACAACAATCCGTTCAGTTGAGCCATTTCGTCGTTACAAGCTGCAGGGTGCCGGTCTGCGTGGTGATGTGCATCCATTGATCCACCCAGGCCTTCCACACCCCGTCGCGCGGCAGCAGGTAGCCAAGTTCGCCGTAGTCGAAGGGTTGGTCGGGATGGATCGCACACAGCTCAGGATGCAGCTTCTGTTGCAGCCGGGTCTCCACGTTGTCGGTGATCATGATGTCGGCACGCCCGGCGATCAGCTCGTCCCACACCCCGGTGTTGTTGGGAAACAGCACGATTTCAGCCGATTTCAGCGTGGCGCGATCGAACCGCTCGTTGGTGCCGCCAGGATTGGTGATCACCCTCACCCCGGGCCGGTCGATCTCTGCCAGGGTCTGATACTTCGCCTGGTCAGCACAGCGCCCGATCGCCGACTTGCCCGTGCGCATCATGGCCGTGGAAAAGAACGCAACCTTCTGGCGGGCCAAGGTGATCGAGATGCCGCCCATGCCGATATCGAACCTGTCGGCGCTGATATCCATCAGCAGGTCGGCCCATTTCGTCGGCACCAGTTCCAGCTTCACACCCAGCGCGGCGGCCATGTTCTCCGCCAGATCCACATCGATGCCTTCCATCTTGCCAGCGGCATCGCGCAGGCCGAATGGCCGATAGTCGCCGGGCATGCCCACCCGCAGGGTCCCGCGGGCGATCACGGCGTCGAGGCGGCTGGCCGGGGCAGGGGCCGGGGTAGGGGCAGTGGCAGGGGCCGGCGCCGTCACCGGTGCAGCGCTCTGCGCGTGCAAGGGCTGGGCTGCGAAAAGCGGCGACCCGACAAGGGCCAGGACTACGGCCAAGTCTGCGGCCAGGACTGCGGCAAGGCGGCAAAGCTTCAACATCGGCACAGCCTCCAGAACA
>JBBROR010000266.1:0-4701 GCA_038229175.1 Acetobacterales bacterium
GACCTGGACGCGTCGGCCCGACAGGTGACGCTGGACCTTGACGGCACCAGCGTCATCTACAGCCACGGCCCGCCGCGCTCCACGCAGATCACCTGGCCGGGCACGAACCGGATGCAGAACGTGCGCCTGGTGTTCGATCCGCCACCGGCCGGCGGCACCGGCGTGCTCAGCGCGTCCGGCCCCTGGGCGATGTTCCGTCTGTTCGATTTCGGCAAGCTGCAACAGGTGGGGGCGGCGGAGAAATACACGCTCACCTTCACCCTCGGCGAGCGCAGGGTTGTCTACGAAATCCGCGCCGGCTCCGTGCTCAACCCGCTGGCTCCCGGCATCATGCAGGATTTCCGCTGCCCGAACGTCCAGTAGGTCGGGCAGCGCGCGACGTCCCAACAGGGATGTCGCGCGCAGCCCATCCGGGGCTCAGCCCGCCTTCAGCCGCGCATTCTGCGGAAACAGCTGCTTGCGTGCGTCTTCGTCCATCTCGGTCTTGAAGGTATATTTCGCCTTCAGCGCCTCGGCCCGCGCCGCCGCAGGTCGCGCATTCACGTCATCGAAGTGCCGCTTGAGATTGGGCAGCTTCGTCCACGCATCGGGCCCCAGGATGAAGGGCACGACGCGTTCCCAACCCCAAAGCGACATGTCCACGAACGAATAGCTGTCGCCCACCATCCAGTGATGCGTGGCCAGATGCGCGTCGAGAATGCCGAAGTGCCGCTCAGCCTCGAACACGTAGCGATTGACCGCGTAGTCCTTCGGCTCCGGCGCAAAATGTTTGAAATGCACCGCCTGGCCCGAATACGGCCCAATGCCCGTGGCGATGAACATCATCCAGGACAGCGTCTCGCCAATCAGCGAGGCGTCCGGCTTGAATTGGCCGACCTTCTCGGCGAGGTAGAGCATGATGGCATTGCTGTCGAACACCCGAACGTCGCCGTCGACAATTGCCGGGGTCTTGGCGTTGGGGTTGATCTTGAGAAAGTCCGGGCTGTGCTGCTCGCCCTTGCGGGTATCGACTGGCACCACCTCATACGGCGTGCCGGTCTCCTCCAGATACAACGCCACCTTCAGCGGATTGGGGGAGGGGTGATAGTAGAATTTGATCATGTTCGCACCTTCTTGGTTGGGCACGCCGATCAGACGCCTTCTACGCCTGGCACCGCAAGTGACGCTGCGGTGTCAGGCTTATGTTGCGAACAAGGCTTGAAATCAGGCGAACACGTCGCAGGGGCTGTCGGCCCGCAGCATGGCGCCCATGGTCATGCCGATGCGCTCGGCATCCTCCGGCAAGCCGCTGATGGTGCGCTTGCACAGGAACGAGCCATCGGCCCGGGCCACCAGACCCGTCAGAATCAGCGACCCATCCGCCTGCAGGCGCGCATGCCCGCCAATCGGCGTGGCACAGGAGCCATCGAGCACGCGCAGCATGGCACGCTCCGCCTTCGCCACCGCACGGGCCTCCGGGTCCTCGATCGCGCGCAACATCGAACGCAGGTCAGCGTCGTCCGTGCGCACCGTGATGCCCACGATGCCCTGCGCCGCAGATGGCACCATGATCGATGGGTCAAGAATGACCGAAGCCTCGTGTTCGAGATCCAGCCGACGCAAACCCGCCAGCGCCAGCAAGCTCGCCTCGTACTGCCCCTCTCGGACCTTGCCAAGACGGGACTGCACACTGCCGCGGATCAATGCGATGCGAAGATCGGGCCTGGCATGCAGAAGCTGCGCCTGACGGCGGACCGACGATGTGCCGACCAGCGCGCATTCCGCCAGCACATCATAAGGATTCTGCGGATCGTAGTCTCCCACGTCATCCGGTAGAATAATCACGTCGCGCGCATCTTCCCGCTGCAACGTACAGGCAAGCGAGATGCCATCGGGCAGGTTGGTTTCCAGGTCCTTCAGGCTGTGAACCGCAAAATCCACGCGGCCATCCAGCAAGGCCTCGTGTATTTCCTTGGCGAACAGACCCTTGCCGCCGATTTCGGCCAACCGACGATCCTGAATCGCATCGCCGGTCGTCTGGATCACGCGCTCCTGAAAGACATCCATGCCGCGCAGCACGGGGCACAGCCGGGTCAGCAGCGACAGGAAATTCCGCGTTTGCACCAGCGCCAACGGTGAGGCGCGGGTGCCCACGCGCAGCGGCAGCGCATGCTGATGCTTGCCAACCCGTGGCTGGCCGGCACGCTTTGCGCCCTCGGGGTCGTTGTAGAACGGCTGTGCGGCAAGCACGTCGGCCCGCCGCGCCGCGGGAAACATAGAAATATTGGAGTTGTCAGCCACGTGGGCCTCCCGGGCAATCTTATTGTTGTTTGTCAGGCGCGTGCAAATCCAAGCAGATGCGCCATGTCTTTGAAGAAAATCTTGATGTGGGCTGCATGATCGGCCTTCACGAGCTTCTTGTGCATGTAGGCCTCCCACGTCAGCCGCTGCACGTCCTTGTCCTGGCAGATCTTCACGAAACGCTCCCGCCGCTTGTCGGACGAGTACCAAAAATACTGCATGATCCCCAGAACCCAGAACACCTGGCCATGATCCTTCATGAACGCCTTGCGGGCGGTCTTCAAGGATGACGGCTTGTTACTTGTACAAAACAGGTCAGCAGCCTCGGCCGCCAGCTGGCCGCCGAGCATGGCGTAGTAGATGCCTTCGCCGGAGGCCGGTGCCACCACCCCTGCGGCATCGCCGGCCAGCACCACGTCGCGCCCGTTATCCCACCGCTTCAGGGGTTTCAGCGGAATGGGCGCACCCTCACGACGGATCGTCGCCGCAGTGTCCAGGCCAGTGGCCTTGCGCAGATCGTCCACGGCACCTCGCAGCGAAAAACCCTTCTGCATGGTGCCGGTGCCCACGCTCATCGTGTCGCCATGCGGGAAGATCCAGCTATAAAAATCAGGCGACATCTTGCCCTGGTAGAACACGTCGCAACGCTGTGGATCGTATCCTTCGGTGCTGGCGTCTGGCGCCTTGATGATTTCGTGATAGGCAAACACGAACTTCATCTTGTCGGCGCCCTTGATCTCCTGGCGCGCAACGGCGGAGCGCGCGCCATCGGCACCGATCACGCAGCGGGCCCGCACCGAGGATGGCTCGGACTTGTCGCGCTGCTCGCCGGCGAAGTAGTGCACCACGGCCATGTTGCTGTCGCGGCTGATCCGCTCGAACGTGCCCGTCAGGCGCACGGCACCGGCCTGCTGGGCGCGTTCGCGCAGCCATTCGTCGAAATGCTCACGGTCCACCATGCCCACGAAGCCATTGCCGACCGGCATATCCACCGTCTTGTCAGACGGCGCGATCATGCGGGCCGAGGTGGCGCGTGCCACGATCTGGCTGTCGGGAATCGCATAGTCCTTGATGGCCCGGGGCGGAATGGCACCGCCGCAGGGCTTGATGCGCCCGTCCCGGTCCAGCAGCAGAACGCTGCGGCCCCGCTTGGCCAGCTCATGCGCGGCGGTTGCACCGGCAGGCCCGCCACCCACAACCACAACATCAAAAATCGTCTGTTTGTCCATCGTTCTAACCCCTGACGGTGGCTGCGATAGTTGGTCGGTCTTGCAGCGCCGAATTTGCTGTGTCCACGCACGGGCGTGGAAGTCGGAACACCCGGGCGGCCAGGCTCGCCGCCCCAAGAAACAACGCCGCCTCAGCAACGAACACCACCGCATAGGCGGCAGACGGCGATGGCAGCAGCGCCCGGGCAAGATCGCTGGTGCCGGTTGCAAACAATCCACCCAGGCCGAACGCCACCGCCTGTGCCGCGCCCCACACGCCCATGCGCACGCCCTCGCGCTGGCCGGCGCCGCGGCTGACCATTTGCATCATCGAGCCGATGGCAGCCACCGCGAAACTCCCATTGGCGATGCCGAGTGCGAACACCGTGGCGTGCAACGGCCAGACCGGCCCCACCTGCCCAGCCACCGCCAGCAACAACGCGCCGATGGCCGACGCCGCACATCCACCCATCGTCCAGCTGCGCATCGAGGCAAAACGCGTGTTGCGCAAAACCTGGCTGCATACCGCAACCACGATCATCCCAACCAGAGCGCCACCATGCTGCACACCGGAGAGTTTGGTGGACTGGCCGGGCGACAAGGCGAACACCGAACCGGCGAACGGGTCCAGGATCAGCTCCTGCGCGCTGTAGGCGAGCATGGACACGAACACGAACAGCGCGAAGCTGCGCGAGTGAGGCTCGGCCCAAACCTCACGCACCGCGTCGTAGAAATTCCCCTGCGCTGGTGCCAGGGATAAGGCACCGGCCGCACCCTCCATGCCCCAAACCGCAACGCCCGTGAGCAGCACTGTGAAAATGGCCACCCCGCCGGTGACCTCCACCAGCCGCAGCGGCGTGAACGGATCGAGCAACTGGCTGGTCACGATGGCCGTGATGACAAATCCCGCAAACATCATCAGCCACACGATGGTGGCCGCCGCCGGGCGACGCGGTTCGGCCACCCGCTTGGCCAACAGCACGAGAAGTGACGTTCCCGCAGCGCCCACGCCCAGCCCGATGGCCGAGAACGACACGAACGCCAATGCAAGGCCCATCCAAAGATCAGTGCCCATCAGCATGGTTGCCATCGAAGCGCCGAAACCGCCCAGCGCCAGCAGTATCATTCCACCGATGATCCATGGCGTGCGGCGCCCACCCACATCCGAGCCATGGCCCAGCCGAGGCCGCAGCACCTGGATCAGGTAATGCCA
>JBBROR010000267.1:0-4682 GCA_038229175.1 Acetobacterales bacterium
CCTGGGCAGCCGCGCCAGCGTGTCGGTGTTGATGATGCCCATCGTCTCCGGGCCGGATGGCGCATGCAACGACAGAAAGTCGCAGCGGGGCAGCATTTCAGTGAAGTCGCCATACCAGATCGCGCCCTGCTCCAGCTCGGGAGGAAGACGGTTGCGGTTGCAGTAGATGACCGTCATGCCGAAACCGCGCGCCCGCGCCGCCATGGCCCGGCCGATGCCGCCCAGTCCCAGAATGCCCAACGTCTTGCCCCACACGCGCACGCCGAGCATTTCGCCCATGCCCATGCCGTGGCCCCAGCCGTTGCGCATCACCGCCTCATACTCCTGGCCGCGCCGCGCCGCCGCCAGCAGCAGCATGAAGGCCAGATCGGCGGTGCATTCGTTCAGCACCTCGGGCGTGTTGGTGATGACAAGGCCGCGCGCCCTGGCGGCGGCGAGGTCGATATGATCGAAGCCCACCGAGCAGGTGGCGGCGATCCGCACATGATCTGGAATCTGGCCGATGATTTCGGCGGTCAGCTTCAGATGCGAGGTCAGCAGCAGCGCATCTGCATTGGTTTCAACCAGCAGGCGCATCGTCTCTGCCACGTCCATATCCTTGCCATTGGGGAACGGGCAGTCGAATTCCGCACGAATTCGGTCTCCAACGTCGGTTGGCATCTGGCGGCTTACGATCAGGCGCGGTTTCATAGCGGTCTCCCAGGTTGACGCCATGATGGCGTGCAGCGGGAGCCGGAGCAACGCATGCCCAATTCTTCGCCTATGCGCTCAGCCCTTGGGCGCCTCGCCGTCGATATCGGCGGCACCTTCACCGACCTGGCGCTGGAGACCAGCGGCCAGCGCCACACCGCCAAGGTCCTGACCACGCCGGATGCGCCGGAGCGCGGCGTGATGGCCGGTGTCGGCGCCATTCTCGCCCAGGCCGAAATGCAGGCCAGCGACATTACCATTCTCATCCACGGCACCACCTTGGCCACCAACGCGGTGATCGAGCGCAAGGGCGCCAAAACGGCGCTGATCACCACGCAGGGTTTTCGCGATGTGCTGGCCCTGGGCAATGAGAGCCGGTACGACCAGTACGATTTGAACATCGTCCTGCCGGAGCCGTTGGTGCCGCGGCATCTGCGTCTTGCGGTGCCCGAACGGCTCGACAACGAGGGCCATGTGCTGCTGCCCCTCGATGAGGCCGCGGTGCGCGCGCTGGTGCCAACGTTGGTGCGCGAGGGCGTGCAGAGCGTGGCGGTGGGCTTCATCCACGGGTTCGTGAACCCCACCCATGAACGCCGTGTGCGCGATATCCTGGCCGAAATGCTGCCGGCCATGCCGGTGTCGCTGGCAAGTGACGTGTCGCCGGAAATGCGGGAGTGGGAGCGGTTTTCAACCACGGCCGCCAATGCCTATGTGCAGCCGATGATGGCTCGCTACCTTGGCATTCTGGAGGCCGATCTGCGCGCCATCGGCATGGCAGCGCCCATCTTCATGATGCTGTCGGGCGGCGGCCTCACCACCATCGCCACCGCATGCCGGTTTCCCATTCGCCTGGTGGAATCAGGCCCGGCCGGAGGTGCCATCTTCTCGGCCACCATCGCCGCCGAATGCGGGCTGCCCGCCGTGCTGTCGTTCGACATGGGCGGCACCACGGCGAAGATCTGTTTGATCGACAATTTCAAGCCACAGACGTCGCGCAGCTTCGAAGTTGCCCGCGTTGGCCGGTTTCGGAAAGGATCGGGGCTGCCGCTGCGGATTCCCGTCATCGAGATGGTGGAGATCGGCGCCGGCGGCGGCTCGCTCGCCCATGTCGACAGCCTCGGCCGCATCGGCGTTGGACCGGAATCCGCCGGCGCCGATCCGGGGCCTGCCTGCTACGGCCGCGGCGGCATGCATCCTGCCGTCACCGATGCCAATCTCTCGCTTGGCCGCTACGATCCGGAGCGTTTCGCGGGCGGCTCGATGACGCTGCATCCGGATGCATCGCTTGCAGCCCTGGACGCCGATATTGGCCAGAAGCTCTCGCTGTCGCCGGAGCTGGCGGGCCTTGGCGTGGTCGAAATGGTGGACGAGAACATGGCCAACGCGGCGCGTGTGCACGCCATCGAATCGGGAAAAACCTATGATGGCCGCACGATGATCGCGTTCGGCGGCGGCGGCCCGGTGCATGGCTATCGCGTGGCCGAGAAGGTCGGCATATCCCGCATTCTGGTGCCGACCGGCGCAGGCGTCGGCTCGGCCATCGGGT
Source organism: Acetobacterales bacterium (assembly GCA_038229175.1). Classification (GTDB taxonomy): domain Bacteria; phylum Pseudomonadota; class Alphaproteobacteria; order Acetobacterales; family Acetobacteraceae; genus CAIQQQ01. Next base: position 2,237 of record JBBROR010000267.1, read on the forward strand.
TTTTGCGGGCGCCGGTGGGCTATGAGGTTGTTCGCAGCCTGTATCAGCGGTTTTCCACATTCGACGTGCATGCCGTCAACGTCCTGCTCGACGTCATGACCGCCGAGGCCGAGGCGGTGGTGGCCGAGGGCAGCTTCGGCGCGCCCACCCGCCAGGTCCGCACCGCGTTCATGCGCTATGTCGGCCAGGGCCACGAAATACCCGTGTCCTTCCCCGACCGCGTGCTGACGCAGGACGACGTGGTGAAGATCCGCGCCGCTTATGACAGGGCCTACGCGCATTTCTACGACCGGCCCGTGCCGGGATCGGATGTCGAAATCATGAGCTATGCCGTGCAGGTTTCGACGATCTCCGATCACGCGGCCGGCACCGGCGCCGTCTCCGACGCAGCCGCGTATGAGGCCAAGGCGTCGCGCGTCCAGCAGGTGCGGGACACCACAACGGGGGAGGTGTCCGCCTGGGCCATCCACGACCGCACGGACCTGACGCCAGGCGCCACACTCTCAGGCCCCGCCATCATCGCCGAGAACGAAACCTCCACGCTGGTCGGTCCTGGCTGGACCGCCTCCATCGACCCGCATGGCTACATCCTGATGATCCGGCCCGCAAACAGTGCAGGAGAAAACGCATGAGCAACGCAGCGCTTGCCGGCATTCAACGCCAGATCATGTGGAACCGTCTGATCGCGGTGGTGGAGGAACAGGCGCAGACCATGATCCGCACCGCGTTCTCCACCACGGTGCGCGAGGCCGGCGATCTGTCGGCCGGAATTTTCGATCTGCAGGGCCGCATGCTTGCCCAGGCCGTCACCGGCACGCCCGGCCATGTGAACTCGATGGCCGAGGCGGTGGGCCACTTCCTGGCGAAATTTCCAGTCGAGGTCATGAACCCTGGCGACCACTACATCACCAACGACCCCTGGCTCGGCACCGGGCATCTGCACGACCTCACGGTGGTCACGCCCAGCTTTCGCAATGGCAAGATCGTGGGCCTGTTCGCCAACACCGCCCATGTGATGGATGTCGGCGGCCTTGGCATGGGGCCGGATGCGCGTTCGGTGTTCGAGGAAGGCATCTACATCCCCATCGTCAAATGTTTCGACCGGGGCGTGGCCAACGAAACCTTCTTCGATTTCATCCGCTGGGGATCACGGCTTCCCGTCGAACTGGAGGGCGATGTCTATTCGCTGTGCGCCTGCAACGACGCCGGGGCCAAGCGCCTGGTGGCAATGATGGACGAGTTCGCCATGCAGAGCATCGATTCACTCGCTGCCTTCATCTTCGACAGTTCCATGAAGGCCACCTTGGCGGAAATCGCCAAGCTGAAGCCTGGCATCTACACGAATGAAATTTGCTCGGACGGCTATGACGAGACCGTCACCCTGCGGGCCGCCATGCAGATCTTTCCTGATTGCATCGAGGTCGATTACGCGGGGACATCAGGATTGTCACAGCGTGGCATCAACGTGCCGGCGCCCTACACGCGCGCCTATGCCTGCTTCGGCATCAAGGTTGTGGTGGCGCCGGATATTCCCAACAACTGGGCCAGCCTCGCGCCGTTTCGCATGAAGATCCCGGAAGGCTGCATCCTCAACGCGCCGCGTCCGTACCCGGTGGCGGTGCGCCATGTCGTGGGCCAGTTGCTGCCCGATCTCATGATGGGTTGCCTGCACCAGATCGTGCCCGATCGCGTCACCGCTGAAGGCTCGTCGTGCCTTTGGAACCCGCCCTTGCGCGGTGGGGGTTCGGTCAGCGGGCAAAGTCGGCCGAACAGGCCCGTGATCCCAGACTTCGAAGTGACAACCTTCAACTCCGGCGGCACCGGCGCCCGGCCGACGCGGGACGGGCTGGACGCCACGGCGTTTCCATCGGGCGTGCGAACCATGCCGGTGGAGGCCACCGAAAACGTGGCGCCGGTGGTGTTCTGGCGCAAGGAGTTCCGCCCCGACAGCGCCGGTGCCGGCCGTACGCGCGGCGGCTTCGGACAGATCATGGAGATTGGCACGAAGGGCGAACTGGAATTCGCCGTCAACGCCATCTTCGATCGCGTCGCACACCCACCAAAAGGCCGCGACGGCGGCAGCAACGGGGCAGGGGGCATCGTCTCCACCCTGGCCGGCGAAACGTTGCGCACCAAAGGGTTTCAGATCATCCCGGATGGTCAACGTCTGCTTTTGCAGCTTCCCGGCGGCGGCGGCATGGGCGATCCCGCCACGCGTGATCCCACCTTGGTCGGGCGGGATGTGCGCGACGGGCTGGTGTCTGTCCAGAATGCCGCGCTGCTCTACCGTGTCGCCGTCGATGCGGATGGCGTTGTCGATTCCGCAAAAACCGACGAACTGAGGACCAACACACATGCGCTGTGACCTGATCTTTCGCGATGTGACGATCATCGACGGCACCGGCGCCGCACGCGTGGTCGGCGATGTCGGCGTGTCCGGCGACCG
>JBBROR010000268.1:0-4644 GCA_038229175.1 Acetobacterales bacterium
ACCGGCCGGTTCGAGGTCGCCTTCCCGTGGCAACTCGTGTGCCCCTTGAAAATTCTCCAGATCCTTCCTGGTCGCCTGTTCTTCTGGCTGATCTCGCGCGGGATGTGACGCCACCAACCCTTATGCGCGTTGTCGGTCGAACCGCCGCACCACCAGGGTCAAGGCCCAGCAACTGACGAAATATCCTGCCGCCAGCAACGTATAGAGCGGGGCAGGGGCGAACACGGCGTTGTTGGTCACCGACACCGCCCGGAAAAAATCAGCCACCCCGATCGCCGACACCAGCGACGTCGTCTTGAACAACGCCGTCAGCTGGGCGATCAGCGCAGGCAGCATGGTGCGCAGCGCCTGTGGCAGCACCACGCGCAGGAAGATCGCCGCCCGCCGCAGCCCCAGCGCGCGGGCCGCCTCGATCTGCCCTGACGGGACCGACATCAACCCACCCCGGATGATCTCGGCGAGCGAGGATGCCGCGATCGCGGCCAACGACACCAGCGCCGCCGTCCAGGCCGTCACGCCCCGCCCGGTGAGCAGGGGCAACGTGAAATAAACCCAGAAAATCACCATCAGCTCTGGCGTGGCGCGCACCAGCTCGATCATCGCCGTGGCACCGTAGCGCGGCAGCCTCCCCGCATAGGTGCGCATCAAGGCCAGCGGGATGGCGACGCCGGCGCCCAGCGCCATGGAGATCAGCGCCAGCACCCAGCTTCGGCCGAGCGATGTGGCGATGTAAGGCAAGGATGGCGTCACGCGCGACCAGTCCATCCGGGCCAGCGCCAGAGCGACGGCAAGCGTCGTTACCGCCACGATGCCGCGCCAGGCCCAATGTTGCCAGCTCAGTCGCACGCTCACTGGGCCTACGCCCGCCGCGACATCACGAAGATGACCAGAAACGTCACCACCGCATAAAGCACCGTGGCTGCCGTCGCCGCCTCAAAACCCCGGAAGGTCTGGACGTTGATCTCCTGCGTCTGAAACGTGAGGTCCGCCACGCCGATCAGCGACACCACGGCGGAGTTCTTCACGATGGAGGCATACTGCGTGGTCATCGGCGGCAGGATCACCCGCACGGTCTGCGGCAGGATGATGCGCCGGAAGATATCCACCGGCCGCAGCCCCAGGGCCAGTGCCGCATCGAACTGCCCCACCGCCACCGACCTTATGCCGGACGCGACCACATCGGCGATCGGAGCACTTTGATGCAGCACCAAGGCCGCGATCGCCGCAGTCAATGGCCCGAGGCTGGCCACGTAATAGAGAAAAACCAGCTTGACCAGCAGCGGCAGATTGCGCAGCAGCGACGTATAGCTGCCCGTCAGCTTCTGCATCAGATACGAGCGCGACGTGGCAAGGCAGCCCACCAGAACGCCAAGCAATGTGGCGCCCACGATGCCCGCAGCCGAGATCGCCAGCGTGATGCCAAGCCCGCTCGCAAGGTCCCAGCGGTACTGCCACAGAACGGACCAATCCATCTGAACGGCCAGGTCAGTCCAGTTCGAAGGAGGCCGGGCCGAGCAGCTTCTCCAAAAACCCGTCCGGCAGCTTCGTCCAGGGGTCGTTGGTCTGGCCGATCTCCATCACCCGCGGCTGGATCTGGCCGTAATCGCCAAGGCTGAAGCTGGGCTCAAGCCCATACCATTTCACATAAAGCTTCTGCAGCGTGCCCTCGGTCCACATCCGCTGCAGCGACCAGTTCAGCCATTTCAGCCATTTCGAGTCATCCTCGCGCACCATGATGGCGTCGGGCGAGTTCGTCCAAGGTGCGGTCATCGCCATTCCGCCGGCGCGGACAAAGATCACGCCGCCATTCTGGTTCACGATCGCCGCATCGACATCGCCCTTGCGCAACGCGCCCACCACGTCGGACGCCTCGCGGAACAGCCGGAACTTCGCCTGCGGCGATCCCTGCTTCCAGCGATCGATGAACCCGTCGCCCTGGGTGGCGCCGATGGTCTTGGTGCCGTTCTGATAGGCGGCGATATCCGTGCTCTCACCGCTGCGCACCAGCAGCACGCCGTTGTCCCAGATGTAGCTGTAGGTGAAGTCCACCACCTCGTTGCGCACCTTCTGCGGCGTGGTGACAGCAATCTCGGCATCGATGCGCCCTGTCTGCAGCAGCGGAATGCGCGACGCCGCGGTCACCGGCACGAAGGTCAGTTTCACGCCAAGCCGCTTGGCGAGATACCGCGCCACATCGGCGCAATACCCGACCTGACGGCCCTGCGCGTCGAGATAGGCCGACGGCGGGCTGTCCGCCGTGATGCCGGCCAGCATCTCCTTGCGTTTCAGCACCGTCTGCAACGTGCTCTCCGCCTGTGCGGTGCCGGAGAAAACGAGTGCCACCAGGGCAGCGCGAAAGATAGTTCGGATCATCGGTTGCATCCCTGGCCAATGGCAATGCGAAACCGTAACAGGCAAAAGCCGGCCCGGCCACAGCCGTAGGATGGTGCCCGCCCTATGGTGTTGGATACGTCGTGCCGATCAGTTCGCCCAGGTCCACATCCCATGCCACATCGGCCGGGCCTGTCTTGCGCGCCAGCACGCCGGAACTTTCAAACCCGCCGCCATGCTCGGCACCGCGGTAGCGCGCGTTCCAGCCCACCGTCACCAACTGCATGAAATGGCCAAGCCCGGTCTGCTCGATCACAAAGCCGGTGCGGGCGTTGAACAGGGCCGCCCAGACAGTGTTCGAATAGCGCCAGAAATCCCAGGGCAGCTCATGCATGCCCAGGGTCTGGTGGGTGTGGACGTAGCAGAATCCGCCGGTGCGCATCACCCGGTTCAACTCCAGCACCACCTTCCACGGCATCAGCAGATGCTCGAACACCGACACGCTCAGCACGAAATCGAAATGCTCGGTTGGAAAATACCGGCTCAGCTCATGCGCGTCCCCCACCACATCCACGCCGCCATCGGCCACGATGTCGAACACCACAACATCGCACTCGGCGAGGTCGTCGCTGTAGCTGCCGCCGCTGCGCCTTCTTCCGCCGAGATCGAGCAGCCGCGGCCTGCGACCGGGATTGGCCGCCACGAAGGCGTCCACCTCGGCCGTCAGCGCCTGCCGCCCAAGGGCTCCATGCGCGTTGCGCTCGAACGCCATCTGCGCGAACGCGACCAGATCCATCTCCATCCGCTGCTCGCCCAGCGTGACAACAAGATTGCCGGTGTCGGGAAACAGCGCCGGATCGATCATGGTGTCGACCACCAGCTCGTGCTCGCCGCCGGCGTGCACGCGCGCATGGTGGAACGATTGCACCGGCGCGCTGCCCTTGAATGTCATCTCGGCCCGCAATGCCCGCGCCACCGCCTCGGCATCGCCTTGGGCGTGAACCAAAATTTCAAGTCGCACATAACGATAGAACAGCGCGCAACGCGCCGCCTCGATGCGAACCAGAACGGGGGCGGCCTGCAGGGTTTCGCTCATAACTTCGATCTCATGCGAAATCCCATTCCTCGCGACCCATCCGTCACCACACGGCCACTCAGACGCCCAGAACCTTGCGAAGCGAGGTCTCGATCTGGCCGCCACACCAGACATCGCCGTAATCCCGCTTCGCCTTGCCGGCCAGCCTGGCCAATGGTGGAAGATCGGAAACCCGTCGCGAAAGGGCTACAGTCATCGGGGCCACTTCCACGAGCATCGCCCCGATCTTTGGGAACCGGTCGGTCATCGTCGTCCATAAGATGGCTGTCACGACGTCGGCAAGTCCCGGCCGATCGCCGCCGAGCAAAAAGCCAGACTCCGCCGCAAGACCATAACGCCGGCCGGTGTCCTCCCACAACGACATCCATTTCTCAAGACGGGGGGCGAACGCCTTCCACCGCGTTTGCGTCCACATCTGGCGCCCGCCATCGATGGTGATATCGTCGATCACGTCGTTGGCGTCATTGACGGTCTTGATGGTCATGGCGCGCAGGGCAGGCGTGGCCGGCAACAGATTCAGCGTCTCGCCCAGATACAGCACAATAGCCGGCATTTGCGCGATGGCGAAGTTGGCTTTTTTGTCGACCAGCACGGGCGGCCCCATGAACGCAACCGGCATGTCCTTCGCGGGCCCGCCCATCAACGCCGCGATCGCGCTGGCATCGCCCTCGGTCCAGGTCTTGCCGGCATGCGCCAGAACGCCGCGGACAAACTGGCCGCGAAACGGCACTGGCCAATAATAAAGGGTGTAGTCGGACATTGCCGTTGGTGCCGTTCGTGGCTGTGGTTCTGCTGACAACGCCGCGCGTGCCTTGCCATTCACACGCTAGGCCCAAATCGCCCGATCGGTATCGGCCGCAGCCGAAGCCTACTTCACAAAAACAAGCTGCACCTGGCCCACATCGATCCCGAATTTCGTCACCCGGGCGTGGTTCAGCACTATTTTGTCGCTTTGGCGAAACATCCAGTCGTCGAAATTCAGGCGATAGGTGCTGGAGCCGGATTTCAGATCTGCCGTGTAGTGCATGCGATAGGCGTTGCCGTCCCACTCGCCTGTCGCCGGCCCGATCACATCCGGCGCGGTGCCTTCCCAGGTCTTCTCGCCGGTCTTATGGAAGCTCCATACCCGGGTCTGCTTCTCGCCATCGTCGTAGGTAAAATCCTCGTTCAAAGTCAGTATCGTGCCGTTCCACGTGCCGTGCATGGCCACGCGGAAC
>JBBROR010000269.1:0-4643 GCA_038229175.1 Acetobacterales bacterium
CAACGACGGCGTTTGAGCCTGCATCCTTGTCAGGGGTTGGCACCGACTCGTCGATGAACAAGGCGCGGCGTTCGACGGTGCGTTCGGCCTCAAGCTCGGGGTGTTCGCCGTTGAAGCGATGGTCTGCCAGCGTGTCCGCCCAGCGCTGCTGAAACTTGCGCAGATTGGTCAGTTGGTGGCGCTTCATCCCGGCGCCGTGCACGTCGATCCCGTTGCTGACACCTTCGAGATGCACGATCTCGGAGGCCGGCTGCACCACCACGCGCAAGCCACCGGCCCGCACGCGAAAAGCGAGATCAACATCTTCGTAGTAGGCGGGCACGTAAAGCTCGTCGAAGCCGTCGAGGCTGCGGAACAAGGCGGCCGGGATCATCAATGCCGCGCCTGACACCCAGTCCGCATCACGCAGATACGAGAAGGCGGGGTCTTCGGGGCTTTTGCCGCGGCCCCAGTTCCAGCCGTCGCCAAGGCGCCAGATGATGCCACCGGCCTCCTGGAGGGAGCCGTCTTCGAACAGCAGCTTGGCGCCGGCGATGCCGATGTTGGGGAGTGTCTCGAACGTGGCCACCAGCTCGTCCAGCCAGCCGTCCCGCATCAGGGTGTCGTTGTTGAGAAAGAACAGAAACTCGCCGCGCGCGGCCGCGGCACCGGCGTTGGAACTGCGCACAAAGCCCAGATTGGTGGGGTTGCGGATGACCCGGCAGCCCCCCGACAGCAGCAGGCTGGCAAGCAGGGTTTCGTCGGTGGAGCTGTCATCGACAATGATGATCTCAAACGATTCCCGCGTCGGATGCCGGTCGATCGATTTCAGGCAGTTGTAGGTGGTGCTAAATTTGTTGTGCACCGGAATGATAATGGAGACGCGCGGGGTCTTGCTCGGTGCAAAATACAGTGGCGTGTAGTCGTGCTGCAGCTTCGCCAGCAGATCGCGCATCCAGTCCGTGATCGAGGCGTCATACGGCAGATCGCGCAAGGTGACGCGGCCGGCGGCGGCCTTGTCCTGGGCCAAATCCATGCGCGCATTCACCAGCGCGTTCAGGCCGCTGAGCACGGCTGCGATCGGCTGGTTCAGGTCATCAGCGGCACGGGCGGTATCGACGGCACCGAATATCTGCTGCTCCAGATGCTCCACCGCCACGCTGTCGAAGCCGGCGCTGTCACGGGTGAGCCATTGGCCGGAATTGCTGAGATCCAGCCCGTCCGACGCGCGGCGAACGCGCACGAAGTGGCGGGAATTTTGGAAGATGGCGGCGGGCGAGGTGATGATGAAACCGTGGCGGCCATCGCCGATGGCATTGGTGTGCAGATCTGGCCGGTAGAGATCGGCGAGCACCTTCAGCACCACCGTGTCGCGGTCCAGCAATTCGATCGCCACCGGATCGTTGGGGCATTCAGGGTCCCAGGCCCAGCCACGTATTTCAGACAGCGTCATCGCGTCAATAAAGCCGGCGGCGTGCGAAGTGGTGGGCGGGAGCGTGCCCGGTTCTTCGGCCGCTGGTGGCGCTTGCGTGTCCGGATGCTCAGGGTCAGGCACGCCGCTTGGGGTTGAGGCGATGAGCGTGATCCCGTCAAGCCTCAGCGCATCGGCGTCGAGTGCGGCGAGGTGCGTCGGCGTTTTGCTGAGGCGCGGATTAGATGGCATCGAACCGCATCGCCGTGATCGCCAGGCCCAGTTCGCGTAGGTCTGCGCTGAGGCCCATCGACTTCGGCGAGATCGCGTTCGGCAGCACGAACTGAATGCGGGTGGATCGGCTGGTGATGGCGTGGCGGCGGATCGGAATCTGCAGCACCATGTTGCCCCGAAAGGTGTGAAAGCCCTGGAACAGCCCGTTGACATAGATGAAAAGGGTTTGAGCGGAGATACGGTCCTGGACCGTGTATGGCGTGGCATCGATAAAGAGCACAATATCCTGCCGTGGGATGGAAAGTGACGCCTGGAACTCGCAAGACTGTGCAACAGTCCACGACTGCTTGTTATCTTCTGAGACATCGAACCCAACAGGGCTCAGCTGTGAAAATGTTCCCGATTTCCCGAAGGTAATTGGTTCATTGTATTGCAAGATCACAACCCCGATCGAAAACATTTACCAGCGTATCAAAGCCGCCGAAAATCTTAAGGCAACAGGATCGAACTTTCGAGTATTTCGGACGGAAACACCGTTTGCATCACTGTATGGCATCGACGACTGTGCAGGCCACTCTGGCCTTAACGCCCGTGCCGATGTGCGAAACTTCCGCCACCTGTATGCAAGATTTTTCTACGTCCCCGACCAGGGGCAGGTCAAGCCGTGCTGCTCCTGAATTCATGATCTCGTCTGCCTGTCGTGGGTTTTGCTCAGCTTTGGGGCTGTGGACGGTTGGCGGCGACTGCCATGCCGGCGATGGCGTCGGCTTCCGCGGCGGCGGCGGTTTTGTAGCGCGGCTCGGTCGTGACGTATGGTTCGGTCGAATCGGCCGGATAAAAGAATTCCAGGTAGAATTTGCCGCTCTTGGCATCCTGCTCGGTTTCGATGCGCAGCAAGGCCATGATGGGGTCCCTTTCAGATGATGGCTCGGCGAATGGTGTCTCGACCGATGGGCCGCTCGATGAAAGAGTGCGCTGCATGACCGAACGGGCTGGTTCGCCGGAAGCCTATCCGATGCAGCACAGCATTGGCGCCCAGGTGCGGCGCACGCAGAGGATGTTTGCGCAGGATCTGCAGGCCGCGTTGGCGCCGCATGATGTGCCGGTTGGCATGTGGTATTTCCTGCGCGTGCTGTGGGAGCAGGATGGCTTGACCCAGCGCGAGGTGAGCGAGCGTGTGGGGGCCACGGCCCCCACGGCGGTGGAGCAGCTGCGCAACATGGAAAAGCGCGGGCTGATTGTGCGCGAGGCAAGCCAGGAGGACCGCCGCAAGATCCACTTTTTTCTCACCGCGGCGGGGCGGGACCTGGAGCGCCGGCTGTTGTTCTACGCGGCTGAGGTGAACGAGGCTGCGTTGGAAGGTCTGACGGCCGGCGAGGTCGGGTTCCTGCGGCTGGCCCTGCAACGCATCCAGGACAATCTGATGCGCCGGGAAAAGGCGAGGTCCTGATCCGGCGCCGGCGCCATGCCATGTCTCGCCAATCGCGACCCATTGGATGTGGGTATTGGTTTCGCGCGCCGCCGCCGGCGAGCCCGGCGCGCACACCAAAACCTGGTGGTGGCGGCAGAGCAGCGATCGCCGGGCCTTGGTATCAGGCATCGTTCCACACGCAGGCCCGCAGGCGCTCCGCCATCCGGTGGCTTTCGAATGGGTCCACGGCGGCGGCCACGCCCACGCCCAGGTAACGCTCGGCGATTTCAGGTGCGTGCAGCAGCCCGGTGGCGGGGCCTTGCATCACCAGCCGGCCATTCTCGATGACGGCTCCGCGATCGGCGATGGACAGCGCGGCGCGGGCGTTCTGCTCAGCCAGCAGGACAGAAATGCCGCGGCGGCGCAGCGTGGCGATCAGGCCGAAGATCTCCGCGACCAGCATCGGTGCCAGGCCCAGAGAGGGTTCGTCGAGAATGAGCAGGCGTGGGCTGGACATCAAGCCGCGCGCGATGGCGAGCATCTGCTGCTGGCCGCCGGAGAAGTTGCCGGCGATGTCGCCCATGCGGGCCGCGAGGATGGGGAACAGCGCGTGGATCTCATCCATCACGCCAGACTTTGCGCGCCCGCCCGGGCGAATGGTGGCCCCCATGGCGAGGTTTTCGGCCACCGTCATGCCGGCGAACACCTGGCGTCCCTCCGGCACGTGGGCGATGCCGCGGCGCAGGCGTTGGGCGGTGGACAGGCGATCGATCCGCGCGCCGTCCCAACGGATGGTGCCGCTCATCGGGCGCAGCAGCCCGGATATGGTTTTGGCGAGGCTGGATTTTCCGGCCCCGTTGGCGCCGATCAGCGTGACGATTTCACCTGGCGCAACCGTGAGGTTGATGTCGTGCAGCACCGTGCCGGTGCCGTAGCCGGACGAGATGCCGGCCAGTTCCAGGCTCATGCCGCCTCCTCGCCGAGATAGGCGGCGATCACGCGCGGATCGCGTTGGATTGCAGCGGGTGGGCCGGCGGCGATCAGACGGCCGGCTTCCAGCACCACGACCTGGTCGGCGATCCCCATCACCAGGGACATGTTGTGCTCCACCACCACGATGGTCACGCCGCAGGCCTGGATGGCGCGCAGCAGGGCGGCGAGTTCGGCGGTTTCAGTGTCGTTGAGGCCGGCGGCGGGTTCGTCGAGCAGCAACAAACGCGGCTGGGCCATCAGCGCGCGGACCACCTCCAGCAGCTTCTGCGCGCCCATCGGAAGTTGCGTGGCGGGTTGGCTGGCCTGGTCGGCCAGGCCCACGAGATCGAGCAGCAGCAAGGCTCGGTTGGCCAGAGCGCGTTCGGCGCGCAGGGCTTGCGGCAGCCAAGTGAGCTGTGCGGCGAGACCATGCGGCAGCAGGCGATGGCGGCCGGCGAGCACGTTTTCCAGGACCGTCATACCGGGAAACACGCGCGCGCTCTGGAAGGTGCGGATCACGCCCAGCCTCGCGATGGCAAATGAAGACAGGCCTCCCAAGGCCACGCCATCGAAGATGACGGTGCCGGCATCGACCCGGAACAGGTTGGTGATGAGGTTGAACAGCGTCGTCTTGCC
>JBBROR010000270.1:0-4636 GCA_038229175.1 Acetobacterales bacterium
AGGCCAGGCTCCCGGTTGCCGTCCACCAGGGCGAAGTTTGGCTGCGGGTCCAGCCGGGCGAAGGCGCGGCGCATGGCCAGCATGCTGGCGTGCAGGATGTTGATCTGCAGGATTTCCGCCACGTTGGCCGCCCCCACGCCAATCTGTGCGCCCGAGGCCAGCAACGCCGCATAGGCGGTATCGCGCGCGGCGGGGGAGAGCAGCTTCGAATCATCGAGCAGAGCGGCCAGGCCCGCCGGCAGGCGCTTCGGCAGAACCACGCAGGCCGCCACCACCGGGCCTGCCAGCGGCCCGCGGCCAACCTCGTCCAGCCCTGCCACACGGCCTTGCAAACCGCGTTCGATGCTGCGGTCCGGGCGTGGGCGTTTCAGTGCATTTGGGGTCATAGCGCTCATGCTTTTGCGAACATTTCAAAAATACAGCTCAAAATGGAGATAAATTTCCAAATTATGCTGGATTTCAGATTGAAAATATAGCGTCGGTCGCACCATTCTGTTACGTTGCCATGCCGTCCTTCGCACCCTGACCCGCCCCAATCCTGGAAAGCCAAGCCCATGTTGTCTGCACTGCAATCCCGCTGGGGCCAACTGATCCTTGGCATCGTCTGCATGATCATGATCGCCAACCTCCAATATGGCTGGACCCTATTTGTCCTGCCGATCGACCAGAAATTCCACTGGGGCCGGGCGGCCATCACCTGGGCGTTCACCATTTTCGTCCTTTGCGAGACCTGGCTGTTGCCGTTGGAAGGCTACGTGATCGACCGGATCGGCCCGCGTTTCACGGTGGGCGCCGGCGGCGTGCTGATCGGCGCGTCATGGGTGATGAACGCATACGCCGATTCGCTGCCATTCCTGTATGCGGCCGCAGCCGTTGGCGGCATCGGTGCCGGCTTCGTCTATGGCGCCACGGTGGGCAACGCGCTGAAATGGTTTCCAGACCGGCGCGGGCTTGCGGCGGGCCTCACGGCGGCAGGCTTCGGCGCCGGTGCGGCCGTCACAGTCGTGCCGATCTCCAACATGATCGCCAGCAGCGGCTACCAAGCCACCTTCCTGTTCTTCGGCGTGCTGCAGGGTGTGGTTGTGTTGATCGTGTCGTTCCTGCTCAACGCCCCGCCGGGCAGCTTGCCATCGCATGCCACCCCGCTTTCGCCGGGTGGCATGAACGCAACACGGCCGTCCCGGCTGCATGAGATCACGCGCGACTATGCGCCCACGGAGGTTGCGCGCCAGCCGGTGTTCTGGCTGATGTACGTGATGTTCGTGCTGGTCTGCACCGGCGGGCTGATCACCACCGCCCTGCTCGCCGTGATGGCCACCGATTTCGGCGTGGCGAAAACACCCGTGACGTTGCTGTATATCACCATGCCGGCGCTGATCTTCGCCTTGTCGATCGACCGCATCATGAACGGCATCACGCGGCCGTTCTTTGGTTGGGTGTCCGACCAGATCGGGCGGGAGAACACGATGTTCATCGCCTTCATGCTCGAAGGCGTGGGCATCTTCGCGCTGATCAACTACGCACATGATCCGGTGCTGTTCGTGATCCTCACCGGCCTGGTGTTCTTCGCCTGGGGCGAAATCTATTCGCTGTTCCCCGCCACCTGCGGTGACACGTTCGGCCGTAAATTCGCCGCCACCAACTACGGCATGCTCTACACCGCCAAAGGCACAGCCTCGCTGATGGTGCCGTTGGGTGCCATGCTGCGTGAGGCAACCGGCGATTGGCTGGTGGTGCTTTACACGGTGGCCGCGGTGAACATCGTGGCCGCCCTGCTGGCCATGTTCGCGCTGAAGCCGATGCGCCAGGCGTTCATTCGCCGCTCGATGGACGAAAAGGCCGCCGAACGGTCCGAGGCGGCGCGGGCGCGTATGGCGGGGGCGGCTTTTCCGGCGGAGTAGTAAGGTCTAAACCCTACCTCCTGCTTTGGAATTGAGGGCTGCATGACCGAATATCGCGCCGACACGATGGACCAGTTGCTCAAGCACGGCGCCGACGATCTGGCCGCGATCGGGGCACCGGGCCGGCCCTGGCTTTCGCATGGCGGATTACGCGAATTGGCCAGGCAGACGGTCGCCTCGCTGAACGCCATGGGCATCGGGCGGGGCGATCGGGTGGCGATGGTGCTGCCGAATGGGCCGGAAATGGCGGCGTTGTTCGTGACGGTGGCGTGCGGCGCCACCACAGCGCCGCTGAACCCGGCCTACAAGGCGGACGAGTTCGACTTCTATTTGTCCGACCTCAACGCAAGCTGCCTGGTGGTGATGCAGGGCATGGACACACCGGCCCGCGCGGTGGCAGCGGCCAAGGGCATCCCGATCGTGGAACTGGTGCCGGGCGAATTGGCCGGATCGTTCACCTTGCAGTCCGACCTCATGGGCATCCCTGCTTTGCCCGGCCTCGCCCAGGCCGAGGATGTGGCTTTGGTGCTGCACACCTCGGGCACCACGTCGCGTCCTAAGATCGTGCCGCTGCGGCAGGTCAACGTGACGGCGTCGGCCACACATATCGGCGAGGCACTGGCGCTGACGCCGAACGATTTGTGCCTCAACATCATGCCGCTGTTTCATATTCACGGGCTGATCGCCGCCGTGCTTTCGTCGCTGGCGGCCGGGGGGTCGGTGTCCTGCACGCCGGGGTTCAACGCGTTCAAGTTCTTTGCGACGTATGACGAGGTGCGGCCAAGCTGGTTCACGGCGGTGCCAACAATGCACCAGACCTTGCTGAGCCTGGCCGGGCGGAACAAGGAGCTGATCGCGCGCGGCCGGCTGCGGCTGATCCGCTCGTCCTCCGCGTCGCTGCCGCCGCAGGTGATGATGGAGCTGGAGGAGGTGTTCCATGTGCCCGTCATCGAGAGCTACGGCATGACGGAGGCGGCGCATCAGATGGCGTCCAACCCGTTGCCGCCGCGTGCGCATTTCCCGGGCTCGGTGGGTGTGGCGGCGGGGCCGGAGATTGCCATCATGTCCGAGGCGGGCGTGATGATGCCAGCGGGCGATCTGGGCGAGATCGTCATTCGCGGGCGGAATGTGACGGCGGGGTACGAGAACAATCCGGAGGCCAACGCCAAAGGCTTCACCGATGGCTGGTTCCGCACCGGTGACGAGGGCTATCTCGACCCCGACGGGTATCTGCGGCTGACCGGGCGGCTGAAGGAGATCATCAACCGCGGCGGCGAGAAGGTTTCTCCACTTGAGGTGGACAACGTGCTGATGGACCACCCAGACGTGGCGCAGTGCCTGACCTTTGCCATGCCGCATTCGAAGCTCGGCGAGGAAGTGGCGGCTGCGGTGGTGCTGCGCGAGGGGGCTGCGGAAAACGAGCATTCCATTCGTGATTTCGCCGGCGAGCGGCTGGCGGCATTCAAGGTTCCTCGGAGGATCGTATTCCTGGTGGAGATTCCAAAGGGTGCAACGGGCAAGCTGATGCGCATCGGTCTGGCAGCGAAGCTCGGCATCTCCGCATGAAGGTGGCGATCTTCGGCGCGGGCGCCATTGGCGGGATGATGGGCGTGAAGCTGGCGCAGGCCGGCGCCGACGTTACGTTCATCGCGCGCGGGCCGCATCTGGCGGCGATGCAGGCCAATGGTGTGACGATGCATTCCGGCGGCGAGACCATCAACGTGCGCCCGCGCTGCGTGGGCTCGGCGGCCGAGGCCGGGCGGCAGGATTACGTGGTGGTGACGTTGAAGGCGCATTCGCTGCCGGCGGCGGCGGCGGATATCGCCACGATGATGGACGACAACTCGGCGCTGATCACCGCGGTGAACGGCGTGCCGTATTGGTATTTTTATGGACTGGAAGGCCCGTTCAAGGGCCGGCGCGTCGAGAGCGTCGATCCCGGTGGCGTGCTGTCGGCCATTTTGCCGCCGTCGCGCGCCATTGGCTGCGTGGTGTATCCGGCGGCCGAAGTGGTGTCGCCCGGGGTGATCGAGCACATCTACGGCGACCGCTTTTCGCTGGGCGAGCCGGATGGCACGCGTTCCGAGCGGGTCGAGGCGATCTCCAAACTGCTGATTTCATCCGGCCTGAAGGCGCCGATACGCCCAAAAATCCGCGATGAGATCTGGGTGAAGCTTTGGGGCAATCTCTGCTTCAACCCGGTCTCGGCGCTGACCGGCGCCACCTTGGACGTGCTGACGGGAAGGCCCGATCTGCGCGCAATCTGCCGGGCGATGATGGTGGAGGCGCAAGGCGTGGCCGAGGCGCTGGGCGTGAAGTTCCCCATTTCCGTCGACAAGCGGATCGATGGTGCGGCGGAGGTGGGCGTGCACAAGACGTCGATGCTGCAGGATCTGGAGCGTGGGCGCCCCATGGAGATCGACGCGCTGCTCGGCGCCGTGGTGGAGTTGGGCGGATTCGTGGGCCAGGCGATGCCGAACTGCGAGACGGTGCTGGCGCTGGTGCGGCAGCGGGCTCGGGCGGCGGGGTGCTACGCGTAGGTCATAGCGCCGCGAGAACGGCCGGCAGGTCGGCGAACCGCTCGGCTTCGGCGGTGGCACCCGGAACACTCACGCCGTAGCCCCATTTTGCCCAGACGCAGCGTACGCCGGCGCCGATGGCGGCGTGGATGTCGTTGTGGTGGTCGCCCACCATCACGGAGGCAGCCGGATCGCCGCCGCAGGCCGCGATGGTGG
>JBBROR010000271.1:0-4600 GCA_038229175.1 Acetobacterales bacterium
CAGGTGGCAAGCGAGAGAGGCACGCCTCCCTTCGGCACCTGCGCGTCGTGTGAGCATCTGGAGGGCGACGGCTGCAACCGGCTGGGTCAGGAATCCTATGTGTGCGGTTTCGTGGGCCAGCCGCTGCTTTTGGAGGAACTCGACGACCTCTGCATCAACTTCGTCCCTGGCAGGCCCAGATCGATCAGAAGTTGTATAACTGCAGGCGCACCGCGATGACCTCTGTTCTTGGATCAGCGGTCTGCATCGCAGAAGGCGAGATCACCATCGATGCCGAGCTGCTCGCGCCCAGGCTCGGGCTCTCGGCGGATTCACTCAAGGCGGAAATGCGCAAGGGCATTGTCTATAGCGTCGCCGAGACCGGCATCAACGAGGACGCCGGACGCACTCGTCTTACTTTCAGGTATCGCTCGCGAGCCTGGACCGTGGTGGTCGATCCCGAGGGCAATTTGGTCGAGAGCATCGCGCCCGCCTCCAAAGCCTTGCCAGCGAACCCCGGTAGCTTGAATCTGAGCGATTTCGTCAGGAGCAGCTCATGACTGGCACTGCTTGGGGGGATGCCGCGACGACGACCGTTGAGGACAACACGCCAGAAAAGCTCGCCCCCCGACTGCGAGCGCATCTTCAAGCGCTCGCCATACGGCGCCTACCGATCACCTATCAGGAAGCGGCCCAAGCGCTGCTGCTTTCACCACCGAACACCATTCATCAAGTTACGGAAGCGTTGGAGCAGATGATGGCCGAAGACGCAGCGGCTGGCCGCCCCTTCATCGCGGCCATGGTCATCAGCAAGGCGCGCGGCGGCTTGCCAGCGCCAGGATTCTTCGACTGCGCAGCGCGGCTCGACCGCTTCGCCGGCGATGCAAACTGTCTGGACGCCTGGGCCTTTCACGCGGTCGAGCTCAACGCTGCGTTCGCCTTCTGGGGACCGCTTAACGAATTGCCGCGACAGTAATTGAGAACCCAATGACCCATCATTCTGCAAAATCCCTGAAGCAAAGCCGACTTCACCGCGTGCCGATCACCGGCATGGGTGGCCGGTGCCCACACAGGCCTGTTGTTGGGCGAGATCACCGGCGTCGATCGTGCGCCCAAACATGTGAAAATGGGCGACCGTGATATTGCCTGAGATGTTGCGGTGCTGGCGACCCGGGCGACACATGGCTATTTCGGCAATGACAGCTGGATGGCCCACACACCCGGCATTCATCCGCAGCAGACGCGCGTGCTGCTGCCCAATGCCAGACCACGGTTGCTGCCAAGCTTTTCGGAATCACTATCGCGCTGCGCTGCAATGACGGTTCGGCGCCTATGCACGTGTAGATACACCGCACAGGCACGGCACCGGCCGCACATTTTCGCCGCGATGACCCGCCTGCCTCACGCGGGGAAAAATAGGGCCGAAGCCTTCACTGCGGCGAAGCACTGCACCCACGCGCCATCTTCGCCGCTCCCGGACCTGGCCCCGGCCTTCTCAATCACCTCGTCTCACCGTGGCATGAGCGCTATTTCGTAAAAAACGCAGAAGATGCTGAGAGATCGTATAATGACCGAATCATTCACCGAGACAATGCGGCAAGAGTGCTCCGCAATCTGGGACGCCCAACTGACGCACCCATTCGTCGTAGCGCTCGCGGACGGAACGCTGCCGCAGGAGACGTTCCAGTTTTATATCTTGCAGGACGCACGCTTCCTCACCGACCTGGCAAAGAATTTCGCCTTCGCCGCGACAAAAACGGACGACCGCGACCGCATCCTGAAGTTCGGCGAATTCCTCATGGACACAGTGCAGGTGGAGCGCGCCCTGCACGAAATGTACGCTGTGCGTTTCGGCCTGACGATGGCACAGATGGCTGCCACGCCCATGGCGCCAACAAGCTACGCCTATACGCGCCACATGCTCCTGGTCGCTGCGACGGGGTCACTCGCAGAAATTGTCACCGTGATGCTCCCCTGCGCGTGGATTTATGCAGTCATCGGGGAGCACTTCACCGACATGGGGGAACCGCCCACTGACCACCCTTATCGCGACTGGCTGGCAATGTACGCGAACCCGGACTTCGCGGCTGTGGGCGCGTGGTTGCGCGCGGTCGTCGATGATGAGGCAGGGCGAATGGACCATCGCGGCCGCCAGCGGCTCCGCGATATCTTCCGCACAAGCAGCAAGTACGAGTGGCTCTTCTGGCAGATGGCATGGACACGCGAAGCATGGCCTGTCTGAACCAAAAGTCCTTCGAGACCTGAAACCTTCGCGGAATGCTCCCCGTCTGACGGCTACGGACCCTGGTGGTTAACACCGGGGGAATTCCTGTCGGTCGATGCCATACGCCGGATCATCGGCCAGCAAGGGTTGGCCGACCCGGAGGCGTGCAAAAGCGCCAGCTATATCAGGATCCTCCAGGGCCATATCGAGCACTGATCGCCACGTTCCCGTCCCGCGCGCGCTTTTTTCGCATTCCCACTCGCCGTCCTTGTTTGCGGCGACAAGGCGCTGACCGGCGCAACATGGCGGACCGATCAGGAAACCCACACCATGATGCACGACGTTCCCGCCGATCTCGTAAAGCCAGAAGCGTTGGCCACGTACCACGCGGTGGTCTGGCTCGATCACCACGAGGCGCGAATTATCCATTTCAATGCCCACGCCTCACACACAGACGTCGTTCGCCCCGCCGATCTGCCTCGCCATCTGCATGTCAAGGTAGGCAGCGCCTCCGGCACGCATATTCGTGATGAGCCTGCGTTCTACGGCGATATCGCCGCGGCCTGCGACACGGCGCAGGTGGTTCTGCTGGTCGGCCCATCTACGGCCAAGAAGGAGTTCATGACCTTCCTCCACGACCATCTCCCCCAAACAGCAAAGCGGATCGCCGGTAGCGAGCCGATGGGCAAGATCACGGATCACCAGCTGCTGGCCGAGGGGCGCAGATACTTCAAGATCGAAGACAGCATGACAGCACAGACGCCTCAATGAGGGGCAAGCTCCGAGAATAATCAATCAAGTATAACACCCTCTAACATGAGGACAACATTGCATGACCTATCAGAGCCGTAACCCCGCCACCGGCGTGGTGCTCCAAACCTACGATGCGCTGACGGATCTCGACTTGGAACTGAAGATCGAGACGGCCGCAAAATGTTTTGAGAGCTGGCGCCACACCAGCTTCGCCGCGCGCGCCGCCATCATGGACAAGGCAGCCGCCCTGGTGCATGCCCGCTCCGAGATGCTGGCACAAACCATGACATCAGAGATGGGCAAGCGCATCAGCGAAGCCCGCGGCGAGACCGCCTTCAGCGCCGCCATCCTGACCTATTATGCCCGCAACGCCGAACGCTTCCTGGCGCCCGCCACGCTGCATCCGGACATCGGCGAGGCCCACATGGAAAGCAGCCCGATCGGCGCGATCTTCTGTGTTGAGCCCTGGAACTTTCCCTATTACCAGCTCGCGCGCGTCGCCGGTCCGCAGCTGATGGCCGGCAACGTCATCATGGTCAAGCACGCCGGCTGCGTGCCGCAATGCGCCGCAGCCTTTGCCCAGATCTGGATCGATGCCGGGGCACCACCCGGGCTCTACACCGATTTGCGGATCTCCCACGACCAAGCCAATCGGGTGATCGACGATCCCCGCATCAAAGGCGTTGCGCTCACCGGCAGCGTTTCGGCCGGCCGGGCGATCGCAGCCCGCGCCGGACAAAACCTGAAACCATCCTCCATGGAACTCGGCGGCAGTGATCCCTTCATCGTCCTCGATGACAAAGATCTCGATCGCACCGTGCGATGGGCGGTCTGGGGCCGGATATATAACGACGGCCAAACCTGCTGCGGCGCCAAACGATTTATCGTGTTGGACAGCGTGGCCGATCGCTTCCTCGAAAAATTCGCAGCAGCCTTTGCGGCCTTGAAACCCGGCGACCCCCAGGACCCGGCCACAACCCTCGGTCCGCTCTCATCTGAGGAAGCCCTTCTTCAGATTCTGGACCAGGTGCGCAAGGCCGTCGCCGCTGGCGCCACGCTGGTGATGGGCGGCAGCAGGATCGACCGTCCCGGCTTTTACATGCAGCCCACCATCCTGACAGATATCGCACAGGACAATCCCGCCTTCCGCGACGAATTCTTCGGCCCCGTGGCCATGCTCTTTCGCGTGAAGAACGAGGATTCCGCCGTCGCGCTCGCCAATGACTCAGACTTTGGACTCGGTGGCGCGGTTTTCACCGCCGATGTCGCCCAGGGCCGGCGCGTCGCCAGCCGTGTCGAGACGGGCATGATGTTCATCAACAACCTCTCCTGGTCCGACGCCGAACTTCCCTTCGGTGGCATCAAGAACTCCGGCTACGGGCGTGAGCTCGGCGACATGGGCATCCAGGCCTTCGTGAACAAGAAACTGGTCCGAATTGCCGCCCTTGACGCCCCCGTCTGATCATCTGCGCGGCTCATCTGCGCCCCTGATCTGGACCACGCAAAAGGAAAGACCATGGCCAAGTCCATGCATGCCGCCGTCGTCGAAGCCTTCGGCAAGCCGCTCGCCTTTCACGAATGGGCGATTCCCATGCCCGGCCCAGGCGAGATCCTGGTCAAGACCGAGGCCTGCGGCGTCTGCCA
>JBBROR010000272.1:0-4578 GCA_038229175.1 Acetobacterales bacterium
CGCCATATCGGCTTTGAAACCATCGAGGCGGTGGTGGGTGGCGAGACCGCGGGCATTCCGTTCGCCGCCTGGATGGCCGACCGGATGATGGCGCCGATGGCGTATGTGCGGAAGAAGCCCAAGGGCTTTGGCCGCAACGCGCTGATCGAAGGCGACGTGCCAGAGGGCAAGCACACCCTTCTGGTGGAGGATCTGACCACCGACGGCGGCTCCAAGATCCAGTTCGCCCAGGCATTGCGTGAGGCCGGAGCGATCTGCAACCACACCTTCGTGGTGTTCTTCTACGGTGTGTTCCCCGGCAGCTTCGAGATGCTGAAGGCGATGGACGTGACACTGCATCATCTCGCAACCTGGTGGGACGTATTGGAAGCCTGCAAGGAACGACCGTATTTCGATGAAAAGGCGTTGTCCGAAGTACGACGCTTCCTGGAGAACCCGGTGGCGTGGTCAGCAGCCCATGGCGGCGTCGCAAGCGCCGAAGAAGCGGCCGCAGTGAAAGCCCGCGCCAAATAAGGTGGGACGAACAAGGGCCACCGTTTCGACGTGGGGACGGTGGCTTACCGCCTGTAAGGCAGTGGCAGCATTGCCGTAACCGGAAACTTCACCTTGCCCGGTACAATAACCAAGCATCCCGGCGCGTAATCGGCCAATAATTCACGGCACGCCCCGCAAGGCGCCACTACCGCGATCTCTCGGTCGGCCTCATCTGGCTTGGGATGCCGGACCGCCACCACCGTGACGATACGCCCGGCACTGTGCATCACCGCCTGCCCCAGCGCCACCGGCTCGGCACATATGGACAGCCGGCCCACCGTGGTGCCGAGATGCAGGCCGGTCCATATCCGCCCGTCCTCGTCGCGCAAGGCGGCGGCCACCGTGTGCCAGAACGGCCGGTGATGCTGCGTTATCACAGCGATGGCAGCGGCGACCAGCTCATGGTCGGCGGCATCGAGCGCCTGCCCGACGCCCTCCTCATCCAAGCTATTCGGCAGCTTCGGCTTCCTCGCTGTCGGTCGGCGCCGACATCATCATGTTTGCGACCACACCGGCCTGATCGCGGACCCGCTTCTCGATCGAATCGGCCATGGCCGGGTGGTCGCGCAGGAACTGCTTTGCGTTCTCGCGGCCCTGCCCGATACGCTGGCTGTCGCAGCTGAACCAGGCGCCGGATTTCTCCACCACGCCGGCCTTCACGCCAAGATCGACCAGCTCGCCCACCTTGCTGATACCCTCGCCATACATGATGTCGAACTCAACCTGCTTGAACGGCGGCGCCAGCTTGTTCTTTACCACCTTCACGCGGGTCTGGTTGCCCACCACCTCATCGCGATCTTTGATCTGGCCAATACGACGGATTTCCAGGCGGATGGACGCGTAGAACTTCAGCGCGTTACCGCCTGTTGTCGTCTCGGGGTTGCCGAACATCACGCCTATCTTGAGGCGGATCTGGTTGAGGAAGATCAGCATCGTGTTCGATTTCGCCACGCTGCCAGTGATTTTGCGCAGCGCCTGGCTCATCAGGCGGGCGTGCAGTCCGACATGGGTGTCACCCATTTCGCCTTCGAGTTCGGCGCGCGGCACCAGGGCTGCGACAGAGTCGACCACCAGCACATCGATCGCTCCGGACCGCACGAGGGTATCGGCAATTTCAAGCGCCTGCTCGCCGGCATCCGGCTGGCTGATCAGCAGATTGTCGACGTCCACCCCCAGCTTGCGAGCATAGATCGGATCGAGTGCGTGCTCGGCATCGATGAACGCGCAGGTTCCGCCGCGCTTTTGCGCCTCGGCAATGGCATGCAGCGCCAGCGTGGTCTTGCCGGAGCTTTCCGGGCCGTAGATCTCAACGATACGACCGCGCGGCAGGCCACCGATGCCCAACGCCAGGTCGAGGCCGAGCGAGCCCGACGAAATGACCGCGATCTGCTCATCACCGGCCTTAGCACCCATCTTCATGATGGATCCCTTGCCAAAGGCGCGCTCGATCTGCGCCATGGCGGCGTCGAGCGCCTTGTTCTTGTCCATGGATACTGGCTCCCGCGGATTGCTTTTCATGTGCCCGATCGAATGTGTTTACGTGAGTGAGTCTGTCACAGTCCCGAACACGACCGCAATCTTGTGGCCGTGACGGCATTAACTATTTGTTCCGTATATGTTCGTTAATCAGCCACTTTGCAAGAACAAAACAGGATCACCTGCCACTGCGTGTCGCCTTATCCAGCGCCGCCACGAGATCCGCAAGGCGATAAGGCTTCGGCAGGAAATGCGTCGCGGCCTGCGCAATCCCGCTTCGGACCGGGACTTTTGCGTAGCCGGACACGAAGATGACAGGGAGTGATGGGCGCGCGCAGGCCGTTCTGACGAAGTCTGCAAGTTCCAGTCCCGTCATACCCGGCATCACCATATCGGAAATGAGTGCCGTGATTATCGGTGCCGATGAGGGGCGCAGACGCAGCGACTCGAGCGCTGCCTCACCCGATTCTGCCTCGATCACGTCCCAGCCGGCACGGGCCAGGGCGCGCTGTGCCAGCTTCCGAACGGTGCTTTCGTCGTCGGTCAGCAACACCACGCCACGCGAATTCGCAGACGTGGGCCCAGGTTGGATCGATACCGACGCGGGCCCCGGCTCCTGTGTGTGCAGCGGTGGTGGCGGGCCGTCCCATCGGGGCAGGAAGATTCGCATGCTTGTGCCGGCGCCTGGCTCGGTTTCAACCGTCAGGTAGCCGTTCGACCGGCTGATGATCCCGTGCACGCTGGACAGCCCCAGACCGCTACCGCCACGTTCGCGCTTGGTGGTGAAGAACGGCTCGAAAATATGCGGCAGCACATGGGTCGGAATGCCGGTGCCTCTGTCCTGGACCTCGATGGTGACGTAACTGCCGGGCGGCATCGTCTCGGTGCCGGCGATTCTTGGGCGATATAAAGTGATGTGGCCGCTGCGCAGTGTAATCTCGCCACCGTCAGGCATCGCATCACGCGCATTTACTACGAGGTTCACCAACACCTGATCGAGCTGCGTTGGATCGGCGAGCACATTGCGCCCTGGTTGCTCAAACTCAACCACCAACCTCACGCGCGCGCCAAGCAGCCGCTGCAGCAGACCTGACACGCTGGCGATGGCATCGTTGACGGACAGCGCCCGTGGACGAACCATCTGTTGCTGGCCGAACCCCAGCAGTTTGCGCACAAGTGCCGCGCCACGCCGGGCGGTGTCGCGGATCTGGCAAGCATCCTCCTGCGTCGCACCGCCGTGGCGGCGCTCAAGGATACCCTCGGCTGCGCCGAGGATTGCGGTAATAAGGTTGTTGAAGTCGTGCGCGATACCGCCGGCCAGCTGCCCTGTGGCCTGCAGTCTCTGGCTGTGTGCCAGTTGCGCGTCCAGGGCAAGACGTTCGGTGTAATCGGTCAGTCGCAGCAGGGCGCCGCTGATCTCTCCATGTGCCTCACGCAGTGGCAGAATGCAGACCAGCATGGTCCTAGGCTCGGCGACGCTGCCGAGCACAGCGGTGAATGACGTCAGGACCGGTGTTTTTCCCCACAGCACCTGGGCAATATGCGCCATCGCCGATTGGCGACCATCGGGCACAAAGAGCTGTGCAATGTCGCTGCCTGGTAACGCGAGCGGAGACGGAAGTGATGAGCCCAACGCATGATTGATCCTGACAATGCACCTGGATGCATCGATCAGCACGCACGGCCCCCAGGCATCGTCGAGCAGCAAAGCCGCTATTCCGCCCTGCTGGCCGGCGCATTGTTCAAGCAGTCGGCGCTTTAAGGAAGACGTCCGGGACGACGTGTTGTCCAGATCGATCATGGCGCAGCCGAGGCCGCAGCGCCCCGCCTTGCGTTCAGCTTCCAGACATAGGCGATCAGTTCGGCCACCGCCTTGAAATGCTCGGCCGGAATCTCCCGGTCGATGGGTAACGGATAGAGCGCGCGGGCCAGCGGTGGGTTGGCCACCAGCGGAACGCCCGCTTCGCGCGCCGCCTCGCGGATGCGCGCTGCCATTTCGTCCATTCCCTTGGCCACGATGCGCGGCGCGCCGCCGCCGCCACGGTCGTAGGCCAGCGCCACGGCGTAGTGGGTCGGGTTGGTCACCACCACTGCCGCCTTCGGCACTGCCTGCATCATCCGTCGCCGTGAGCGCTGTTGGCGGATTTGCTTCAGGCGCGCCTTGATATGCGGGTCGCCGTCCGACTCCCGAGCCTCATCGCGCTGCTCCTGCTTGGTCATGCGCATATCGGCGTTGAAGCTGAGCCGTGTGCGCAGCATGTCGGCGCCTGCGATCAAGCCCTGAATTCCCAAGATCGCGATCGCGATCGACGTGATGTGTTGCACAACCCGCTCGGCCAGCAACAATGGGCTCCAGAACAGGGCCTGGCGAAACTCCGGCATGGTTGCGGCCAAAGCGTTCCAGCCAACCGAACCCATGACGGCGATCTTGAGGCAAGACTTGCCGGCTTCCATCAAGTTGTGCGGCCCAAACACGCGGCCAAGGCCCGACAAAGGATTGAGCTTGGACAGGTTCGGCCTGATGGCCGACATCTTCATCAGAAAGCCGGTCTGGAGCAGCACTCCGAG
>JBBROR010000273.1:0-4575 GCA_038229175.1 Acetobacterales bacterium
ACCTCGGGGAACATCGAGTAGACGGCGCTGAATTCGTTCAGGTCCAGCCGGCCATGAAGCGTGGTAACGAACGGGACAGGCTGGCGGGAGAACAACGAGTTCGGCCAGTAGTCGCAGTGAAAATGCAGGACGTCGAATTCGTCCGAGCGCTGGCGAACGTATTCCATCAAAAGGGCGTAGGTGCTCACCCAGTCCTTGATGGTGGGGTCGAGCCGTAACGCGCGGGGCCATACCGGCTCCAGCTTGGCCTTGGTGATGCTGTCGCCACTGGCAAACAGGGTGACATCATGGCCCATCGCCACGAGTTCCTCGGTGAGCGACGAGACAACGCGCTCGGTGCCACCGTAGAGCTTCGGCGGCACGGCTTCGAACAGCGGCGCGATCTGGGCGATACGCATAAGATTGGGCCTCGGCTGCAATGGATGACACCCCAACGCCTAGCGGCGAATTGTGGCAAAACAACGCAGGCCCGATGCCGCGACGATGCATTCGGTCAAATTGTGGCCGCATTGCCGGCGCACTCTCTCGGCTCATCGCACGAAAAGCCGCGAAACATGCCCGATCGTATCGCAGCGCCTGACCTGACGCGTTTCCGTCACCGGCCGGTGGGTTTCCTGTGGCGCTACGTGGCACAGAACCCGGTTGGCCACGCCGTGGTATTGGCGGCGGTGGTGCTGGCCGTGCTCGCCTCGGTGATGACGCAGTATGGCATGAAGACGTTGATCGATGCGGTATCGAAAGGGCCTGGCATCGAAAATGCGGCTGGCGGCGGCGATGTGTGGCGCGCGTTTGCCCTGCTTTGCGCGCTGATCACCGCGGACAACCTGCTATGGCGGGTGGGCTGCGGCATGGCTGCGTTCAGTTTCGTGAAGGTGACGGGCCAGGTGCGGCGCGACCTGTTCGCCCATCTCGCCGGCCATTCGCCGAGCTATTATGCCGAGCGCCTGCCCGGCACGCTGGCCGGCCGCGTGACATCCACGGCCCAGGCCATGTTTCAGACCGAGAACGTGCTGAGCTGGAACGTGCTGCCGCCGTGCCTTGCCGTATTGATCGCAATTTCGCTCATTTCGGGTGTGCAGCCGCTGATGGGGCTCACTTTGGCCGGTATCAGCGCTGTGATGGCTGGGGTCATTTTCCTGCTCGCCCGCCGCGGCACGCCGCACCACCGGGCCTACGCGCATGAGGCGGCGTCAGTGGACGGCGAGCTTGTCGATGTCATCGGCAACATGGGCGTGGTTCGCGCATTCGGCGCCACTTTCCGTGAACAGGCACGGTTCGGCGACCGTATGGCCAGCGAGATGCGGGCGCGTCGCCGCAGCCTGCTCTACATGGAAAAATTGCGTCTCATCCACGCCGTGATGACCGCCGTGGTGACCGCCGGATTGCTCGGCTGGGGCATCACCCTGTGGCAGGCGGGCACCGCCAGCGCCGGCGACCTGGTGCTGATCTGCTCGCTGGGCTTCACCATCCTTCACGGCACGCGCGACCTGGCTGTGGCGCTGGTGGAGCTGACGCAGAACATCGCCCGGATGGACGAGGCGCTGGGCGCGTTGCTCGTGCCACACGACCTGCCCGATCGCCCGGACGCGAGGAACCTGATCGCACTTCAAGGCGACGTGGCGTTCACCGACGTGACCTTCGCCTATCCCGGCCGCAAGCCGGTGCTCGACAATTTCAGCCTCTGCATTCCCACCGGCCAGCGGGTGGGGCTGGTCGGTGCGTCCGGCGCCGGCAAATCCACCGTGGTGTCGCTTTTGCAGCGCTTCCACGACGTGCAGGCCGGCCATATCTCGATCGATGGCCAGGATATCTCGGCCCTCACGCAGCAGAGCCTGCGCGACACGATGGCCATCGTGCCGCAGGATATTTCGCTGTTTCATCGCTCGGTGATGGAAAACATCCGCTACGCCAAGCCGGACGCGACCGACGAGCAGGTTCTCGCCGCAGCCAATATCGCGCGCTGCCGGGACTTTATCGAAGCGCTGCCGGAGGGCTTTGACACGATGGTGGGCGATCGCGGTGCGAAGCTTTCGGGTGGCCAGCGCCAGCGCCTGGCGATTGCCCGCGCGTTGCTGAAGGACGCGCCGATCCTGTTGCTGGACGAAGCCACCTCGGCGCTGGACAGCGACAGCGAACACGCAATCCAGCACGCGCTCGACAGCCTGATGCAGGGGCGTACGGTGATTGCCGTGGCCCATCGCCTCAGCACGCTGCAAAATTTCGATCGCATCGTGGTGATGGAGGACGGGCGCGTCATCGACGATGGGTCGCCCGACGAGCTATCGCATCGTGCCGGGCCGTATCGCGACCTGTTGCGCAAGCAGATGATCGAATCCGAGGACGCCTGAACCCGCAGGCGTCGCACGCGCCATCAACTCAGTTATCGCCCGCCGTCGACGGACAGGATCTGGCCGTTGACGAACGCGGCGAGGTCCGAGGCGAAGAAGATCACCCCGTTGGCGATGTCTTGTGCCGTGCCCAGCCGCTTGAGCGCGATGCGGGATATCAGCGCCTTCTGGCCGTCGGCACCATAGGAGTCCCACTGCGCCTCGGTGGCGGGATTGCTGCGGATGAAGCCGGGGGCAACCGAATTCACGGTGATGCCAAAGGCCCCCAGCTCATGTGCCAACTGCCGGGTCAGCCCGATCAACGCGTGTTTGGCGCTGCAATAGGCCTGAATCCCCGTCAGTGACGCCTGCAGGCCGGCGCCCGAGCTGATGTTGACGATCCGCCCGGTGCCTTTCGCCTTCATGCCGGGCACGGCAGCGCGGGACAGGACCATGGCGGCGTTGACGTTGATGTCGAACAGTCGGTCCCAATCCTCGTCTGGCACGTCCTCCAGCGGGTGTGGCGTTTGGCCTGCCACGCCGCCGGCGTTGTTGACGAGAATATCCACCGGGCCGATCTTTTTGATCCAATCCGCGCCGGCCTTGCGGTCGGTGAGATCGACCAGCGTCGTGCCGATGTTGCGGCCGGAGGATGTTGTGGCCAGGCCGTCCGCCAGAATGTCGCAGCCATGCACGGTGGCGCCGAGATCGGCGAATGATTGCGCGATGGCCCGACCAAAGCCCTGGCCGGCGCCGCTGACGGCCACTGTCTTGCCGTCAAATCGAATGTTCATGCCGCGAGCTCCAGAAGGTTGTCGTCCACCATCGGCCGGGTGCCGGCCTCGACCTCATGGATCATCGAAACCAGGCGATCGATGGTGGGACAGGCGATGCCATGGCGGTGGCCGATGGCCGAAATCGGCGCGATCTGGCTATCCACCTCGGTCTTGCGTTTGCGGATCGCGAGGTCGCGCCAGACGCCGGAATGGGTTTTGGCGCTGCCCGCGTTGAAGGCCACCATCGCGTCCACGCTGGCCTGGGCCTGCGCCGCGGTGGCACTTGGCATGAACACCTGCGGATCGAAGCCGTTGAAGCCGCGCAGCCGCGCGCCTTCGGCCAGGCCCACCGCCACTGCCTCTCCGCCGAGCCTGCGCCACAGGCCGAGCAATGCGGGATTGCCGAGGCAGTCCGCAATGGAGGCCTGGCCGAGGGCCTGGGCGAACAGCATCGCGCCGTAGCCCATCTTGCCCCACAGATAGCCCCAGATATCCGGCGTGCTGATGGCGTTTGGCTCGAAATCCTGCATGACCGAAAGCAGGGCTGCGAGGCGGTCAGTCATCTGTCCGTCCAGTTCGCCGAGTACCACCGCGGCGCGGTTGCCCATCATCACCTCGCCCGGTGCCATGTAGTCGGCGCCGAAATTGACGAAGGCGCCGATGGTGCGGGCGCTTCCGACGATGGCCGCGATCTCCAGCTCGTTCAGGCCGTTCTGCAAGGAGAGCACATAGCCGTCGGGCGCCAGATGCGGCTCCAGGGCGGTGGCTGCCGCCTGGGTGTGATGCGCCTTCACGCAGAGGAAAATGCGGTCAAAGGTGCCGCTCACCCGGTCTGGCGTCAGCGCCGGGGCGTGGGCGATGAAGTCCTCGACCGGCCCCACGATGTGCAGGCCGGAGGCGTTGATGGCGGCCACGTGGGCGGCGTCGATGTCGACAAAGGTGATGTCGTGGCCGGCGCGGGACAGGAACGCGCCCACGGTGCCGCCGATGGCACCTGCACCCCAGATGAGAATTTTTACCATGTCTCGATCAGGCTCCGCGTTTCCGCCACCGCCACCTGCCAGATCGCCAGCATCTCGTTGTCCGAGCGTTGCGACCGGCCGCCGAAGCTGCCGTCTTCCAGCATCTGGCGCGACTCGAAGGGCGGATGCGTTTTCATCATGTCGGTGTCGACCATCGGCTTGTCCTGGTCTGGCTGCGTGGTCGCAAGCCGGGTCCAGGGGAAGTTTTCCATCCAGTTGGCGTGGCTGCCCTGTGGGTCGGTGGCCTGGACAGCGGCCAAGGTCTGCGGCGCGCGCCACCAGTCATGGAAGCGGACCCGGCAATCCGGGTTGTCCATCATCCATTCCTGCGCCAGCGCTGCCGCCGGCTGGTTGCCGCCGTGGCCGTTGACGATCAGCACGCGGCGGAAGCCCGAGCGCTTCAGGCTGTCCAGCACGTCGCGGACGAGTTCGACATAGGTTGCCACGCGC
>JBBROR010000274.1:0-4569 GCA_038229175.1 Acetobacterales bacterium
GATCTGCTTGGCAAGCCGGTTCGGCCGCAGGAGATGTTCGCCGCCATCAGCCGGCTGGCCCTGCGCCCCTTGGCGGCCCGCAAGCCGCTGGTCAGCGTATCGCCCGCCGAGGCGATGGCCCCGCAGGCTGAGGTGCTGGATGACGAGCGCCTGTCGGACCTGCGTCGCAGCCTGCCGGCGGTGACCTTGCTCACCCTGGTGGATCAATGCCTGGACGAGATGCGCGGCCGCATGCCGGCGCTGCGCGACGCCCTGGCGAGTGGCAACGGCGCCGATATCGACATGGCCGCGCACGCGCTGGCGGGCATGGCCGGCTCGTACGGACTTGCCGCCATGAACCGCAGGCTGCGCCGCATCATGGATGCCGCCCGCAGCGGCGACATCCTGGGCGCCGAGGAGGCCGCGACACGCATCGAAGGCGATCTCGCCGCAGCCGGCGAGGCGATCCGCATGCACCTGCGCGCCCGCGTCGCTTAAGCGTGCTAACGCCCGCGTCGCGTAAGCGCGCTAACGCCCGCGTCGCGTGAGCGCTTTGGTAGCGAAGCGGCGATCGGCTCTGTACTATTGCCGACGTCACGACAGGAGCCCGCCATGCAGCCACCGATCTCGCTGAGCACCCTCACCCGCAGGCCCGCCTGGGTGCAGGAATTCCAGGCGTTCATCATGAAGGGCAACGTGGTCGACCTTGCAGTCGGCATCATCATCGGTGCCGCCTTCACCGGGGTGGTCGGCAGCCTGGTGAAGGACCTGTTCACGCCATTGATCGGCCTGCTGGTGGGCGGCATCGATTTCGCCAACATCTTCATCACGCTGAAAGGCCCGCACGCGCCCACCTTGGAGGCCGCCAAGACCGCAGGGGCCGTCACGCTGAACGTGGGCGTGTTCCTCAATGCGGTCATCCAGTTCCTGATCGTGGGCTTTGCGGTGTTCTGGTTGGTGAAGGTGATCAACCGGCTCACCTTCGTGAAAAAAGAGGAGCAGCCGGTGGCCGAGCCGAAACGCAGCACCAGCGAGGAACTGCTGATCGAGATACGTGACCTGTTGGCTAAGAAGGCGATCTGATCGTGGCAGACCAGACACCGGACGAGGGCGCAGGCATCCCCGAGGCGGCGTTCGGGCTCACGCGGGATTATCTGCTGTCCGGAGGATTGGCTGAGTATATCCGCCGCAACAATCCGGACATGCATATCCTCACCGACGCGGAACGCCGCGACAGTCTCGACGCCATTCTGTCCACGCGCCGCGAACATGGCGACGGGGTATGGGTGTTCGCCTATGGCTCGTTGATCTGGAATCCCGCGATGCATATTGCTGGAAGCAGGCTTGCAGTTGCGCACGGCTGGCACCGCGATTTCTGCCTCGCCACCAAAGGCGGGCGTGGCACGCCCGAGAATCCGGGCATGCTGCTCGGCCTGCGCCAGGGCGGCACCTGCGTCGGCGCCGTGCTGCGACTTGCGGAGGAAGCGATGGAGCAGGAGCTGGACATCCTGTGGCGCCGCGAAATGGTGGCCGATGGCTACATCCCGGAATGGGTTGAGGTCGCCACGCCAGACGGCGCATCGCTGGGCCATGCCATCGCGTTCACCATCAATCCCGAGGGACCGTCTTATTGCGGCGACTTGGCGCGCGAAATCCTGGTGCAGCGCATCGCCACCGCCCAGGGCCCTCTCGGCACCGCGGCGGAATACCTGTTCAACACGCGTGACGGGCTGCGGGCCTTGGGCATCATGGACGCGTTGCTGGAGGAGATCGGCGCCGAGGTGGAAGCCGCGTTGTCACCGACGGATTGATTCGTGGCGGCGTTTTAATTCGGCTAGTCTCCCGCCGGAGATTGGGAGCGTCGAGATGCTAAACCTGCGCCATTTTTTCGCGGCCTGTCTCCTGGTTCTTCTGGCCGCGCTCTCGATGCCGGCCCTGGCCGAAATGCGGTTGCCCGGTCTGGCCCAGGCCAGCGGCGCGTACGCCACCACGCTGACCCGCAAATATCCCACCGGCGCCGCCGACTCGGCGCGCGACTCTGCCGGCCAGCAGGCGACCGCGGCCCTGGCTGCAACAAACTGGGCTGTGGCGATCACATCGTTTGAAAATCGCGTTGGCATGGGGGCCAGCACGCTCTCGCAATGGCTCAGCCTGTCGCAGGCCTGGATGCGTCGCACGCCGCCCGATCCGCAGAAATCGCTGCTCGCGGCCTGGCAGGCCTGGACCCGCAGCGACCGGGACACGAAGGGCGTGCCCGCTTTGCTCCTGATGGCCGACGCGCTGCGTGCCCAGGACCGTCGCGCGCAGGAGATCGAGGTGCTGCGCCAGGCCGCTGAACTCGCACCGGACGACAAGGCGATCGCTGTGCAACTCGCCGCCTCCAACCGCGCCGCCGGTCTGCTGGTGGCCAGGTTCGACACCGAGGCGGATGCCGACCGCCCTCGCGCCTGCGTGACCTTCACCGTGCCTGTCTCAAGGCGGCCAGATTTCATGCCGGCGGACTGGCTGCGGCTGGAACCGGCGGTGGGCGACATTGCCGTCACGCGGGAGGGCGACCAGCTTTGCATATCCGGCCTGCCCTCGGGCCGCACCACCCGCGTCACCCTGCGCGCCGGGCTGCCAGGCACCGACGGCACTGCGATGCTGAAGGATGCCGCGCTGGACGTGGCGATGCCGAACCGTGCGCCCAATCTCGGCTTCGACAACCGCCTGTTCGTGCTGCCGCGCGGCCAGGCGCCGGCCGTCACGCTCAGCAGCGTCAACCTGTCCGCCGTGTCGCTGAAGCTGATCCGGCTCAGCGAGCGCAACGTGGCGGCCTTGCTGCGGCGGATGAAACTCGGTGATCAGGTTGAAAGCTGGACGGCGGAGAACCTGGCCAGCCAATCGGGCAGCATCGTCTGGACCGGCCGCGCCGATATCACCGGCTACGTACCGAACAAAACCTCGCGCACCGCGCTGCCGCTGCCAGACGCGCTGGGCGCCTCCGGCCCCGGTCTGTTCGCGCTGATTGTCGCACCCGGTGATGGCACCCAGGGCACCGATGCCAGCGCCGTGCAGCTTCTGCTGCGCACCGACCTCGCCCCCAGCGTGTGGCGTGGTTCGGACGGCCTGACGGTGCAGATACGTGATTACGCAAGCGGGGCACCGCATCCGGGCGTGCTGGTGCGCCTGCTCGCGCGCAACAACGACATCCTCGCCGAGGCCACCACCGGCGATGACGGCGTCACGCGCTTCGGCGTCGCGCTGCTGCGCGGCGAGGGTCCGTTGCAGCCCGCCGCGATCCACGCGTTCTCCGCTTTGGAGATGGGAAAAACCCAGGATTTCGCAGCGCTCGATCTCAGCGTGGCCGCGTTCGACCTGTCCGATCGCGGCGTGGAGGGGATGCCGCATCCGGGACCGCTCGACAGTTATATCTGGCCCGATCGCGGCATCTACCGCCCCGGTGAGACCGTGCATCTGATGGGCCTGATCCGCGACAATGCGGGCGCCCCCGCCGATCTGCCGGCGCAGATGACGATCCGCCGGCCGAACGGCCAGGTGTTCACACAGTCGGTGCCGCCGCGCACCGGCGGGGCTGCCGTGCATGTGCCCGTGATGCTCTCCCCCACCGCGCCCGCTGGCGTTTGGACAGCGGAACTGCGCGCCGATCCCGAGGCTGCGCCGATCGGCACCACCAGCTTCAGGGTGGACGCTTTCGTGCCGGAGCGCATGGCCGTCGATCTCGGCGATCTCCCGAAAGCGCTGGTGCCGGGCACGATTTCGAACATTCCCGTTACCGCGCGCTTCCTCTACGGCGCGCCGGCCAGCGAATTGACCGGCCGCGCGATGCTGCATCTCGTGGTTGATCCGCAGCCGTTCCCGGCGTTGGCAGGCTACCGCATCGGCGTCGAGGGCGAGGCTTTCGCACCCGATGCGATCGCCATCGAGATCCCGGAAACGGACGCGCAGGGCCGCACCACGCTTGCGATCAATCTGGCCACCGCCCCCGACACCACACAGGCGTTGAAAGCCGAGATCGACGTGGCCGTGAACGACCCCGCCGGCCGCGCCAGCCATGCCGCCGCGACCGTGCCGGTGCGGCCGGCCACGCCGTTGATCGGCATCAAGCCAGCCTTCGCCGACGGCGCCATCGACGCCGATTCCGAAGCGGCCTTCAGCATCGCCGCGGTATCGCCGGTGGGCGAGCGTATCGCCATGCGCGCCAAGCTGCGGCTCGTTCGCGAAAAGCCGGATTGGCGCGTGGTGATGCGCGGCAGCCTGGCCCGCTACGAGACGGTATGGCGCGACGAGCCGCTGGAGACATCCGAGGTCGCGATCCCGCAGGGCGCACCTGGGGCCTTTGCCCGCAAACTTCCGTTCGGCCGCTACCGGCTGGAGGTGTCGCAGTTGGGCGGGCTTGCCGTGACCACGCTGCGGTTCCGTGCCGGCTGGGCGAGTTCGGAAAACCCGGATGTTCCCGATCGCGTCGATGTGTCCGTTGATCGTCGGGTGGTGCCGGCGGGCGAGATGGCGCGCGTGCATATCGCGCCGCCGTTTGCGGGCAAGGCGAGCGTTCTCGTGTTGTCCGACCGGGTGCACAGCCTGCGCAAC
>JBBROR010000275.1:0-4519 GCA_038229175.1 Acetobacterales bacterium
GGGTATCCCTGGCCTGGGTATCCTTGGGCTGAGTATCCCGGGGCTGAGTATCCCTGGCCTGGATATCCCTGGGCGGGGTAGGTCTGTTGCGTTTCCACAGACTGCGTATAGGGCTGTGTGGTATAGGTTTGGCTTGTGACCTGCCCTGGGGGGGCGACGCAGCCGGCGAGAGCCAAGACGGCCGCGACCAGCAGCAGCGGGAGGGCGAGGGCCTTTTGGGCGTGGCGCGAATTCATCATGGCGCGATCATTCCTTTGCAGGCCTATCCAACGCGGATGTAATGGCAATGGTTGCTACAGGAGGTTGGCGGCCGCGGATGCGCCGAAGCCAATCAGGATCAAGGCTGCGATCCGGTCGATCCAGATCATGGCTTGTGGCGTCAGGGCGCGTCTGGCGATGGCGATGGCGCTGCAAAGACCCAGCCACCAGGCGGCCGAGCCCAGGAACACGCCGATGACCAGCCAGGCTGCGCCGCCATCACCAGCGGCCAGGCTCAAGGCACCAAAGGCTGCGATGAAGCTGAGGATGGTGGACGGATTGGTCAGAGTGAGCCCGACTGCTGTCAGATAATCTCGGACCAGGCTGCCGGTGGGCGCCGTTTCGCGGGCCGCACGTGCGGTGCCAGCCATGCGCCAGGACTGCAGCCCCATCCATATCAACAAGGTGCCCCCGGTGAGGCGCAGCTTGCGGGCGAAGGCGATCAGCAACTCCGTCAGGGCTGAAAAGCCGAACGCCGCCACGGCACCATAGATCGTATCCCCGGTGGCGATCGCCGCGCCTGTCAACAAGCCGGCGGCTAGATCATGATGCGTTTGGGTTGCTTCACCCAAACGCATGAACATGATCGGTAAAACAAAAGTTAGAGCGTGATGATTTTGACTCTACCCAAAATCATCACGCTCTAGGCCACGCTGCAAAATGCGATTGATGCACAGCAGGCCCAAGGCACCCACGGGTGCCGCAATGGATACGCCCAGCACGATGCCAGAGATGAAGCCGGACAGGTTCAATATCTGATCGCTTCACGTGCCGACAGGCTTGACCCCTTTGGCGGGTGAGGCTTTCGGTGAGGCTGGATCAGGCTGCCTTGAGATTGGTCGCAGCAGCCTTGCCGCGTTCCATGACGACTTCGTAGGTGACCTTCTGGCCTTCGTCGAGGCTGTGCAGACCGGCGGTCTGCACAGCGGTCATATGGACGAACACGTCCTTGCCGCCATCGGACGGCATGATGAAGCCAAAACCTTTGGTTGCGTTGAACCACTTCACTGTACCGTTCGCCATGGCTGCGTCTCTCTGTTCACGGGTGTCCCGCAATCACTGGGGAATTTCGTCAACCGGGTTGTTGGAGTTCTTGAGGACACCCGCCGAGGACTGTGCAGCAGTCGGGAACATGCAGCAAGTTCAGCCGGACACGCGATTGCAGCCTCAGTGACACAGAATCCGGCAGCGCTGTCAACGAAACGCAATCATTCCCGAAAGCGCATAAAATCAGGCCCACGCCTCGGTTGCAGCTTGATCGCATTGGAACATTCGATGCGCCGGCACATTTAATTATCGTTTCCGGCAAGGGAGAGTGGGATGGACGGAATGAACCCGGGGCCGCAATCGACCCCATCCACGCAGCGTTTCTGCACCGACGGCATTCGCCCGATGGGGCGGTCAAGTCTGTTGGCGCGGGCGCTGATGGGGGTTGTGGCAGCGGTGGAAGGCCTCAATCTGCGGGCCGCGGTGCTTGGCAATCCGCCCGTCTACGACACTGACGCATTCCCCTGGGCCCGCGAGATCGAGAGCGAATGGCGGCTGATACGCACCGAGCTGGATCGGGTTCTGCTTCGCCAGAGCGAACTGCCGAGCTTCCAGTCTATCTCGCGTGACGTGGCCACGATCAACACCGACAGCGGCTGGAAGACGTTCTTCCTTTGCGGCTACGGCAACGTGTCCAAGAAGAACATCGAGCAGTGCCCGGAGACCTGGCGGCTGCTGCAGAAGATTCCGGGTTTGCGGGCGGCCATGTTCTCGGTGTTCGAGCCGGGTAAACATCTTCCGGCACATCGCGGGCCTTATAACGGCGTGCTGCGGTTCCACCTCGGCCTGAAGGTGGACGAGCAGTCCGACCGGCTTGCGATTCGCGTCCGCGACAAGCTTTGCCATTGGCGGGAGGGGGACGCGCTGATCTTCGATGACGCGTATGATCATGAGGCCTGGAATCACACCGAAAGCACGCGCGTGGTGCTGTTCGTTGATTTCGACAAGCCGCTGCGCTGGCCGGCCAGAATGATCAATTCGGCCATTCTCGGTGCCGTCATGTTCACGCCCTTCGTGCGCGAAGGCGTGGACAATCATTCGGAATGGGAAAAGCGATTTTACGCGGAGGCCGAGGCGCTGCGCCATTCCCGCGCCAAATAAGGAAAAGGGGCGGACCTTGCGGTTCGCCCCTTCTGTCTTTCGGCCAGCGTATGCGAAGTGGATTAGAAATCCATATCGCCCATGCCGCCGCCCATGCCGCCGCCGCCGCCGCCAGCCGACTTCTTCTCCGGCTTCTCGGCGATCATCGCCTCGGTGGTGACGAGCAGGCCGGCGACCGAAGCCGCATCCTGCAGCGCCGTGCGGACAACCTTGGTCGGATCGATGATGCCGGCCTTGATCATGTCCTTGTATTCGCCAGTCTGCGCGTCGAAGCCGTAGCTGTAGTCATCGTTCTCAAGCACCTTGCCGGCGATCACGGCACCGTCTTCGCCAGCGTTCTCGGCGATCTGGCGCAGCGGGGTCTGCAGGGCGCGGCGGACGATCTCGATGCCAACGCGCTGGTCATCGTTGTCCACCTTGATCTTGGCAAGGTTCAGGGATGCACGGGCCAAAGCCACGCCGCCGCCAGGAACGATGCCTTCTTCAACGGCCGCACGGGTTGCGTGCAGGCTGTCGTCGACGCGATCCTTGCGCTCCTTCACTTCCACTTCAGACGCGCCGCCGACGCGGATGACGGCAACGCCGCCAGCCAACTTCGCAAGGCGCTCCTGCAGCTTCTCACGGTCGTAGTCGGACGTGGTCTCTTCGATCTGCGCACGGATCTGGGCGCAACGACCCTGGATATCGGCCTTCTTGCCGATGCCCTCGACGATCGTGGTGTTTTCCTTCTCGATCAGGATCTTCTTGGCCTGGCCGAGCATGGCGAGCGTCACGGTCTCAAGCTTGATGCCAAGGTCTTCGCTGATGACCTGGCCACCGGTCAGGATCGCGATATCTTCCAGCATCGCCTTGCGGCGATCGCCGAAGCCCGGCGCCTTGACGGCGGCGATCTTCAGGCCGCCACGCAGCTTGTTGACAACGAGCGTGGCCAGAGCCTCGCCTTCGATGTCCTCGGCGATGATCAGCAGGGGACGGCCCGACTGTACCACGGTCTCGAGCAGCGGCAGCATCGGCTGCAGGCCCGACAGCTTCTTCTCGTGGATCAGGATGTAAGGCTTATCCAGGTCCGCGATCATCTTCTCGGCGTTCGTGATGAAATACGGGGAGACGTATCCACGGTCGAACTGCATGCCCTCGACGACGTCGAGCTCGGTCTGGATGCCCTTGGCCTCTTCGACGGTGATGACACCCTCGTTGCCAACCTTTTGCATCGCTTCGGCGATCATCTTGCCGATTTCGGTCTCGCCGTTGGCAGAGATCGTGCCGACCTGGGCGGTCTCGGCCGAGGTGGTGATCTTCTTGGACTTCTTCTTCAGCTCTTCGACAACATGGGCAACCGCCTTGTCGATGCCGCGCTTCAGGTCCATCGGGTTCATGCCGGCGGCAACGGACTTCGCGCCTTCACGGACAATCGCCTGGGCCAGAACGGTGGCCGTCGTGGTGCCGTCGCCGGCGAGGTCGTTGGTTTTCGAGGCCACTTCGCGCACCATCTGGGCGCCCATGTTCTCGAACTTGTCGGAAAGCTCGATTTCCTTGGCGACCGTTACACCGTCCTTAGTGATGCGGGGCGCGCCGAAGCTCTTGTCGATGACGACGTTGCGGCCCTTGGGACCAAGCGTCACCTTCACGGCGTCGGCCAGGATGTCGACGCCGCGCAGCATGCGAGCGCGTGCGTCACTGCCGAAGCGTACTTCTTTTGCAGCCATGTTCATATTTCCTTACTTGATTGTCAGACGGGCAGGGGACAGGCGATTACTTCTTGGAAGAAGCAGGCTTGCCCTCGACGATGCCCATGATGTCAGACTCTTTCATGATCAGCAGGTCGACGCCGTCGATCTTGACTTCGGTGCCAGACCACTTGCCGAACAGGACGCGGTCGCCAGCCTTGACGTCGAGGGCCACGATGGCGCCCTGCTCGTTCCGGCTGCCGGGACCGGCGGCGATGATTTCGCCTTCCATCGGCTTCTCTTTGGCGGTGTCGGGGATGATGATCCCACCGGCGGTCTTTTCTTCAGCGTCGAGGCGCTTGACGACGACGCGGTCGTGCAAAGGACGGAATTTCATAAACGTTGCTCCATTTGAACGGCCCTATCGCCAGACATTTCGGCCCGAA
>JBBROR010000276.1:0-4507 GCA_038229175.1 Acetobacterales bacterium
GAATCCGGCACGGCGCAGGTGGTCGAGGATATCCCAACCGAAATCGTGGACATCGGCGCCGAACTCAGCCGGCAGCAGGCCGTGGGGGCGCGGCAGGTGGCCGAGGCGAGAGATGGTGGCGGCGGCGCGGTAGTGAAACGGCAGGGTGAATGCGAACACGCCGCCGGGCGACAGCACCCGCCGCGTTTCGCGCAGCAGGGCCTCGATCGGCGGAACCCGTTGGAGGTAGTCCCATGCGATGACGTGGCTGAACGCTTGGTCTGCCGCATTGAGGCGATGGGCGGATGCAGTGTCTGCTGTCAGACGCGCGAGGCGCACCGGGGCTGTCAGGGCGAGGGTGCGCTCGGGCGCCAGGCGGCGGTCGAGCGGGGAGCGTGGGCCGAGCAGAAGGACGCGCGACCATGGGTCTAGCCCGGTTTCGGATTGCAGCAGATGCAGCAAGGCCCGGGCGCGCTGGCCGAGGCGATCGGGGCAGCCACATATCTGGCCATCGCGCCAGTTCGGCGGTGTGGTGGCGGTGTGGAACGAGGTGGGTGCGAGGCAGGGGCCGCAGGTGCCGGGGCGGTGCGCCAGTTGGGTGTGGGTGAGGGAGAGTTCGTAGGCATAGCGGGCATCCAGATCGTCCTGTGTGCGACTGCGAAAGGCATCGAACTCGGCCTGCGAGACGAAGCTTTCGCCGGGCAGGCCGAGATGTGTTGGGGGCCGGCTCATGGGTGCGTGGCCGCCAGGCGCGGGTTGCCCCACTTCGCGTGGAAGCGTGCCATGCGATCCCAATGCCGTGTGGAGGCTGGTGGCGCCGCGGCGTGGTCTGGGGTGGCGCACGACATCAGGCGAAATCCAAGATGGTCGAGCTTGAGCGCGAGGTCTGCGATTTCAAGGCCGCCGCCATCTTCCAGCGCCGGATCGAGGCCTTCGGCGTCGCACCAGCCGGAGCGGGCAACGGCGAGCAATACCTGTGGTTGGAAGAACGGCGCCGGTGGAAGGCGGATGCCGCATTGCGCAAGACGCCGGCTCCCTGCGGCGCCGATCCATGCGGTGCCAGGCGCGGCCCAGTGGTTGATGCTGGAAGGCGCCCCTTCCAGCAGCGCCAAGAGCGGTGCGCGTGCGAACGCGACGGCAAGATTGCTGGCAGCCGCCTCACCATTGGCGTGGATGACGGCCAGATTTCGCACCTGCGCCGCCAGAAGCCGGGTTTGCGGATCAGCGCCGGTATCGGCCACCACAAGTTCAATCGGCTGTCCCTTCAGGAGCGGCGCCAGTGTGGCCACCGACACTGCAATATTCGAACAGTCTCGCCCCACCAGCACCAGGCTGGCCTGCGGCAAGGCCTGCAGTGGTGGAAGTGACACATGGCCGAACCGGCGCAGGAACACCTCACGCGCAACCTCCAACTCGAAATTTGCCGTTCCTGGCTTGGCTTTCGCGCAGGCAAACAGCATTGCAGCCAGACGGTCGAGCGGAGCCGCATCCTGGGGCTTTGCAAAACGCCGGCGGCGCATTGCATCCAGTCCTGCGCGCAATTCGATTGCATCCGCTGCCGCCTGTAGCAGGCGCGCCTCGATCTCGTCGACGGAACTAGGTGATTTCACAAGGTCGACTCTCCCGCAAATAGGCCTCTCTAGTGGTTAAGTTCTTAGGAAAGAGTCCTCAGGTCTTAACCACTAGCCTTTAATCTTGTGGGCCAAATTCCCTGACGCTCCGGTAGCAAGCGTCAGGTTTGGACCACCAGTGCGTTCCTGACACCAGGTACGGTCTGTAGGTAACAATCTATCGGCGTAGGAAAAATAGGTAATGGCGCGTATTCTGATCACCGGCGCCGCGGGCATGATCGGCTCGCATCTTCTTGAGATACTGTCGGATAGGGGCGAGACGGACGTGCTTGGCACATATCACCTGCCAACGATCGATCTTGCCGAGTTGGCACCCCGCTTTGAACTTCAAAAGCTGGATGTGCGACACACGGATGCGGTGTGCGACATGATCGACCGAACACGGCCAGAGGTGATTTATCACCTGGCCGCGCAAAGCTTGCCAACCGTATCCTGGGCAGCCCCGTGGGCGACGTTCGAGACCAACGTGCAAGGCACCGTCAACGTCTTTGAGGCGATCAAGCATCTGCGCATCGCAGAGCCAGGCTACGACCCGATGGTGGTGGTGGCCTGTTCGTCCGCCCAGTATGGCGCCAGCCTGATGGCGAGCCAGGCTCCGGTCCGCGAGGATGTGGCACAGCTGCCAATGCATCCTTACGGCGTGTCCAAGGTTGGCCAGGACCTTTTTGCTTATCAGTGCTTTCTTAATTATGGCATCAGAAGTATTCGCGCCCGCATCTTCAATTGCACTGGCCCTCGTAAGCGGTCCGATGTGGTTAGCGACTTCGCAACGCGGGTGGCAGGCATCATGCGCGGTGCGAGCCCGCATCTGCGCGTGGGCAACATCAGCAGCAGGCGGGCGATCATCGATGTCCGCGATCTCGTGGAAGCCCTCATCCTGCTTTCTGAATTGGGAGAACCTGGTGAGGCCTACAACATATCCGCCGATGACGCCCATCGGATTGGCGATCTGATCCCGATATTTGCGGGCCTCGCTGGAACGCGGCTGGCCGCCACGGTAGATCCCACCTTGCTTCGCCCATCCGACGAACCCTGCATCCTTGGAAACTGCGAGAGATTGAAGCAGCGCACCGGCTGGAAGCCGCGGTTCGGAATCGAGGCCACCCTAAAATCCGTTCTGGACTATGAACTTGCACGTCTGGACGCGTGAAAAGCAGACCGTTTCGGCGCTGCAGGCCGCCTGGCCCGTTGCGCCTCAGGCGCGCGAGGTGGCGTTGGTCGAACGGATACTGGAGCTTGACGCGACATTGTTTGCCCGGCACCGCGAGATTGGCCGATTGCGTGCACATTTGGCGGAGCCTCAGGTTGCTTCCGAGGCGGCGCCCTTGGCCGGTTCCACATACCCCTGGATGCTGGCGGAAGATCGTGACTGTGACCGTGGACTCTACGATCTGCGCGTTGATGACGCCGTGCTGATTGAGGCGGATCGGGGCGCTGTGTTCTGCGAGCGCCATGCGCTTCGGTCTGACCAGCCGGCTTACGCGCAGGCCGTAGACGCGCTGAACGCGGCCCCTTCTCCACTTGTGGCTGTGATGCCGCTTGTGTCGATCGTCATTCCGGTCTTTGGCCAACTGGGCCACACGTTGAGCTGCCTGGACAGCCTGAGATCGCTTGTCACGAAGATTCCCTTCGAGATCATCATCGTCGACGATGCCTCGCCCGATGGCAGCGCCAAGCACCTGTCCGCCCTGCGAGGCGTGGTGCTGTTGCTCCAACCAATCAACCAGGGCTTTATCGCCAGTTGCAACGCCGGCGCCGGGCGCGCGCGCGGAGACTTCGTGGTGTTCCTCAACAACGACACCCGCGTGGTTGAACACTGGCTTGATACGCTGTTGGACAGCTTTCGACTGTTCCCTTCGGCTGGGCTGGTCGGCTCAAAAATGCTGTATCCAGACGGCCGGCTGCAGGAAGCCGGCTGTATCATCTGGCGCGATGCATCCTGTTGGAATGATGGGCGTAACGGCGATCCCAACCATCCGCGGTATAATTTTGCTCGCGAGGTCGATTACGTCAGTGGCTGTTCGATCATGATGCCGACCGTGCTGTTTCGATCCTTGGGTGGCTTCGATGTGCATTTCGCACCAGCGTATTGCGAGGATGCCGACATGGCGATGCGGGTGCGCGAAGCCGGGCACGAGGTTTGGTTCCAGCCGCAATCCCGCGTCATCCACGACGAGGGCGTGACGTCGGGCACCGATACGGCGCACGGTGTGAAAGCGAATCAGCTTATCAACGCCCGCAAGCTGTTTCTGCGCTGGCGCCACCGTCTGGCCACCCATCGCCCAAACGGGCAGGCGCCCCACCTGGAGCGCGAGCGCCAGGCGCGCATGCGCGTTGCGGTGATTGACGCCAATTTGCCAACCCCGCTGCAAGATGCAGGATCGGTGACCGCCACGCTCACGCTGCGGCTATTCCGGCAACTCGGCTATAAAGTGCACTTCGTCCCGCAGGATAACTTTCTGTTCAAGGAGGGCGCAGCCACCGATCTGATGCGCGAGGGCGTGGAAGTGGCCTACGCCCCCTACGAGCCCGATTTGGAAACCTACCTGTGCCGGCATGGTCGACAGTTCGATGTCATCATGGTGTTCCGCGTCACGGTGCTGGAGCAGGTAATGGGGCTGGTTCGACAATTTGCCCCGCAGGCGCCTGTGCTATTCCACACGATGGACCTGCATCATCTTCGGCTGGAGCGTCAGGCCCTTCTGAGCGGCAACGCATCTGATCTCGCCGCTGCAACCACCTTGCGCGCGAAGGAGTTGGGGCTGGTCGGTGCCGTTGACTGCACCATCACCCACTCAACCTTCGAGCGCAATCTGCTGTCCAACGCGGTGCCGGACGCGCCGGTTGTTGTCTGGCCCTTCATGTTTCCGCTGCACGGGACGCAGGTAGGATTTCAC
>JBBROR010000277.1:0-4504 GCA_038229175.1 Acetobacterales bacterium
GGCGCATGCCGTGACAGGTGCTGTGTGCGTGGCGACGGCCTGCCTGCTCGAAGGCTCGGTAGCCTACAACATGGCGGTGCGTCCGGACGGCAACCCCTGCACGATCTGGATCGAGCATCCGTCCGGCATGGTGGATGTGCGTATGGACACCGAAGGCGGCGGCCCCGCGATGAAGGTGCTCAAGGCCGGCATACTCAGGACAGCGCGGCCGATCATGCAGGGCAACGTGTTCGTGCCAACCGGCAGGTCATGACACCTCGATCTTTGGCGCAAGAATGTTTGTAGGGCGTGTGTAACCGCTGTCGTTTCGAATAGTCTGCCGACTAGACATGTTTCGAGAGGTCGACATGATGACGCGTTTTGGTCGCCTGCTTTTGGTTGTTGCGAGCTTCAGTGTGCTCGGTCTGCAACCCGCGGTGGCGCAGCGCCAGATCACAGATCTACCGGCGTTGATTCCGAAACTGCTGCCGCAGGCAGTGAACATCTCGTTCCTGCGGCACAGCTCTCCGGTCGAGACGATGCGCGAGATGCAGGAGCAGGCG
The DNA here is from genome assembly GCA_038229175.1 of Acetobacterales bacterium. Lineage (GTDB taxonomy): Bacteria > Pseudomonadota > Alphaproteobacteria > Acetobacterales > Acetobacteraceae > CAIQQQ01. The sequence goes on from JBBROR010000277.1 coordinate 543, forward strand.
AAATCGCTGGTGCCGACCGGGTCCGGCGTGGGTACCGGCTTTGTGGTGGATGCGCTCGGCATCATCTGCACCAACCGGCATGTGACCGATGGCGGTGATGAGATCTATGTGACGCTGTCTGACAATACGCGCCTGCGTGCCGAACTGATCTATCGCTCGCCGGATATCGACCTGGCATTGCTGCGCATCCACCCGCCCAGTCTGCTGACGCCGGTCGTTTTCGGCGACAGCGACACCATGGTGCAGGGCATGGGCGTGATCGCCATCGGCAATCCGCTGGGCCTCGGCGGCACCGTGACCACCGGCATTGTCAGCGCACGGGACCGCGATATCCAGGAGACGGTGCTCGACAGCTTCATGCAGATTGACGCCTCCATCAATCCGGGCAATTCCGGTGGGCCACTGTTCAACGCCGACGGCGCGCTGATCGGGATGAACACGGCGCTGTACACCGTCAGCAATACGCCGACCGGCTCGATCGGGCTCAACTTTGCCATTCCAGGCAACGATGTCCGCCTGGTGTTGGACATGCTGCGCGACAAAGGCAAGGTCAGCCACGGCCAACTCGGCGCAGCCATCCAGGACATATCGCCCGACCTCGCCGATGCGTTGGGCCTTGCCAAAGTCACAGGCGCGATCGTGACCTATGTTGCGCCGAACAGCCCGGCCACCGTGGCGGGGCTGCGCGATGGCGATGTGCTTCTCAAGCTGAATGATACCCTCATCACCAGTTCGCGCACGGCCCGCCGCTTCGTGACAGCGCATCCCGGTGCTGTGGGCGTGCGGATGCAGATTTTGCGCGACGGTGCCGAAACCACGCTCACCGCCAATCTGCACGAGGTGTCGATGGGGCCAGAGCGGGTGGACATGGCGATGCAGCCGATGGCGAAGATGCGGCTGACCTCGATGGATCTTGGCGTGGAGGCGGTGTCGATGAGTGCTGCCTTGCGCGAGCAATACAAGATCGACCCGGAGATCGACGGCATCGTCATCACAACGGTGATCGAAAAAGGATTGGGGGCCTATCTCGGCCTGCAGAAAGGCAGTGTTCTTGTGCAGGCGCAGGGCACGGCGCTGCACACCGCCCAGGATTTTATGGGTGTGGCGGATCGTGCGCTGCAGCAGAACAAGGCACGCATACCGCTTCTGGTGTCGGATTCACGCGGTTCGCGCTGGATCGCATTGCCGGTCAGCCGGTAGCCAACACACATCGCCCGACCCACTCGCGTGGGTCGGGCGATCGTCGGTTTCGCATAAATCTTATTTGGCGTGCAGCCGCCAGCAAGCCCGGCGCGCATACCAACCCGTATTGATGCACGAAGAGCGAGCATCAATACGGGTTGGTATCAGCCCTTCGGCGTGGTCTTGGCCAGCAGGGTCTTGGCTTCATCCATCGCTTCGACGAAACGCTTGTTGAGCAGCGCCAGAGCCTCGCCGTTGGAGTGCTGGATCAGGTCGGCCAATTCCTTGGTGTTGGCGACGGCGCGCTCGTAGGCCATCTTCAGCATCTCGGTCTGCTTGGTGGCCTTGTCCGCCGGCGATTCCGTGCTCGTCATGCCGCGCAGGTTCTCGCTCAGCTCGGACATCGTCTGCTGCATGATCTCCATGTGGCGCTTGGCCACGGCCTGTGCGCCTTCGAGCGCGATCTTGTTGGCCTGCGACATCACGTCCAGGTTGCGCTTATAGGCTTCCATCAAAGCCGAGGTGTCCGGCATGCCGGGCATCTTCATGTCCTTGAACATGCGCGTCATGTCATCGGTGGCGGATTTCGCCTGGTTCATGGCGGCAGCAAAAGGATTGACGGGGGTGGTTTCGGCCATTTTGGGCTCCTGCATTGCGGGAAAGCGCTGAGTCCAGGTGGCTTTACGCGCAATCACGGCATGGGAGCAACTTATAGCCCGCCAATATCTGGTTATGATTGCGCGTCAGGATCGTTATGGATCTCGTCCGCAACTGCCACCTTGCCGGCCCCGCCCAGCATTTCGGACATGGTGGCCTCCGCCTGGGCGGCACGATCGAGCGCCTTGTCCAGCGCGGCCATGGTGGCAGACAGGTCTTCGCTGTCATCCTTCGACCAGGCGCGGACGGTTGCCAACCACAGCACAAGCATTCCTTGGGTTCGCAACTGGCCTTGCAGCCCTTGGGCGGTGACGCCGACACCTTCAAGCATCCAGCCCATGCTGCGCAGCGAGGCCGGGCCGAGGGCCAGAGAGGTCAGCGGGTCCCGCGGCAGATCGCGCAGCAGCGCCAGTACGCCGGGCCGATGGGCCTGCAGCGTGTCGATGCGGCGCATGACAATATCGAAGATACGGTCGCGTATCGGCCCCTCGGTGATCGCGCCGATCAGGGCCGCGGTATCGACCATCGTGCCGAAGCGCATCAGCATCGCAAGTTTGCAGGGAAAGCGCCTGCGCATGTCTGCCAGATCAAGCCCGGCGCGGCGGGCCGCCTCGGCGATAGACAGGTTCGACCACCCGCTTTCTGCGATCAACGTGAAGGCGCTGCCGATCAGAGCTTCGTCGGTGGTGGGGGTGATGTCTTCCATGCCAACGAGATAAGGCGGCCAGACAGTTTTGTCAGCCGCCGAGTTCGCGTGATCGTTCGGTTGCGGCCTGAATTGCACGGGAAATCGTCGCAGGCCAGGCGGCTTCGTCCAACATCACGGCCAGCGCGCGCTCGGTGGTCCCGGCCGGGCTGGTCACGTTGCGGCGCAGGACGGCGGCGTCCAGATCGCTGGCCGCCAGAAGTGCGCCCGAGCCGGAAACCGTCCTGCGGGCCATGAGGCGGGCAAGATCGGCGGGAATTCCCTGCTCGATGGCGGCGCGCTCCAACAACTCGGCGAGAAGAAAAACATAGGCAGGGCCACCGCCGGACACCGCGGTGACCGGATCGATCAAGGCTTCGTCGTCCACCCAGGCAACGTCGCCGACCGCCTTCAGCAGCCTATCGCATAATGCCCGCTGCGGATCGGTCACGCCGGGGCCGGGGCAGGCGACCGTGAAACCCTGGCCGATCGCGGCGGGGGTATTGGGCATGGCGCGTACCACCGAAGCGCCGCCGAGCGGTCCGCGCAGACTCGCAATGCTGCGGCCAGCCATGATGGACAACATCACGGCGCCGGGGAAGCGGGCGTAATGCGGCAGCGTCTCGGGCGCCGATTGCGGCTTAACCGCCAGCACCACGGCGGCAGGGGCAAACCCAACCGGGATGTCGTCAGCGCTGCCAACCACCGTCACTGCGGCCGCCGGCGAGGGTGGACGCGATGGATCGACCGCGACAGAGGCCGAAATTCCAATATTGCACCAGCCGTTGAGCATGGCACCGCCCATCTTGCCGAAGCCTACGAGCAGGATGGGCGGGATCACGCCACGGACCACGCCAGGGAGGATGTAACCTTCATGCCTCGCCCACGCATTCGAGCATGGCCGCCTGCAACGCGTCGGCGGGCGACTTGCCGCCCCACAGCACGAACTGGAACGCCGGGTAGAAGCGCTCGCATTCCGTGATGGCGATGTCGATCATGTCTTCCAGGCTTTCGGCCGACGCACCCGGCGCGCCGCGTAACAGCACGGAGTGGCGGAACACCGGCATGCCGTCATCGGCGTCCATGCCGAAATGGCCGATCCACAGGCGTTCATTGGCCAGGGCCAGCAGCTCGAACAGCGCAGCGCGGCGTTTTTCCGGCACCTTCAGATCGATGGCGCAGGTGAAGTGCATGGCGCTGATCTCGCTCGACCAGCTGAAATACAGGCCGTAGTCGCACCATTTGCCCGGCGCCTCGGCCGCCATTTCAGCGTCGTTGCGGCGGTCGAACACCCAGTCATTGGCACTGACGATCTGTTCCATCACGTCGAGCGGGTTCGACGCGCGCTCGGTGCTGATGCTTGTATGCGCGGACATGGCGGGTGCTCCCGTCTTGAGGAAGGCCGGTTGAAAGGGTGGCCTGCTGGATGATCACGATA
>JBBROR010000278.1:0-4504 GCA_038229175.1 Acetobacterales bacterium
CGAGAAGGCCAGCGAGCCGAGCGGCGAGGGCAAGGATTTCGGTGCGCGCATGTGGGCCCGGGCGCAGCAGCTTGTGACCGTGCGGCAGGGCGACAAGGTTCTGGTTGGCGCACCGGCCGCGGTGACGCTCGCGGCGGCCCGCGCCAAGCTGGATGCGGGCGATCTGGCCGGTGCGGTTGTGGCGCTTGGCCCGCTCGACGCGGCCGCAGCGGCTGCCATGGCGCCGTGGAAGCGTGACGCCCAGGCGCTGCTCGATGCCCGGGCCGCGCTGGCCGCCATGGCTGCGAAATCCTGATGCGCCGCATTTTCACGATCGTGGTTGTTGTCGCGGCCACGATCGCGCTCGCCTGGTGGGCGGCTGGCCTGTCAGGCACCGTGGCCGCCACCATCGCCGGATACACGATCCAGACCACAACGCCGGTGGCGATGGTGGCGCTGGTGGTGGTTGTGCTGGTGCTGCATGTGCTGTTGCGCACGCTGTTCGGCCTGCTGCACATGCCGGCCCGGCTTGCCACGTGGCGCGCTCGCCGACAGCGGCTGTCTGGTGAACGTGCCAGCACGCGCACCCTTGTGGCGATCGCCGCCGGCGACGCGCCGACGGCCCGCACCGAGGCGGCGCGCGCCCGCCGGCTGTTGGGCGACACCGCACAGACGCTTCTGCATGCGGCCGAAGCTGCGCGTCTGGCTGGCAACGACGAGGAGGCCGCGATCCTGTTCCGCCTGCTGTCCGAACGCGAGGATGCCGGTTTCCTGGGGCTGCGCGGGCTGTTCCGCCAGGCGATGTCGCGCAAGGATTGGGCCGAAGCGTCCGCCCTTGCGCTGCGCGCGGAAGCGTTGGCACCAGGCAGCAACTGGCTGCGCGGCGAACGGTCCGAGCTGGCGGTGCGCACCGGCAACTGGCAGCAGGCGCTGGCGCTGGCGGGGCCTGATGCGCCCATATCGGCCTTCGCCGTGGCCGCTGCGCAGTCTGAGCCCAATGTGGACCGGGGCATCCGCATGGCCGGCCGCGCCATGAAGGACAACCCTGATTTTGTGCCGGCCGTGCTGGTGTATGCAACGAGGCTGCGTGAATCCGGCCGTGAATCCCGTGCCCAATCGATGTTGCGGGACGCCTGGAAGCGCAATCCGCATCCAGACATTGCAGTGCTTGCCCTGGCCATTACACCGGATGTGAAGCTGCGCCAGTTGGATGGCGCGCGGTTGGCCGCGGCCAATCCCGGCCATCCCGAGAGCCTGTTTCTGATGGCGCGGCTGGCTTTGGACGCGGGCGATGTGAGCGAGGCCCGCGGCCTGGCCGAAGCCGCGCGCAATGCGGGCCTCAACCAGCGGCGGCTTTACAGGCTGTTTGGCGAGATCGATGTGGCTGACAAAAGTGATGTCAGCGTGCCGATGACCCGTAGCGACGCTTTACGCCTTGCCACGTCGGCCGAGGTTGATCCCGGCTGGCGCTGTGAAGTGTGTGCAACGCCGCAGGCGGGATGGATGGCGGTTTGCCCGGTATGCCAGACTGCAGGACGGATCACGTGGAGTGCCGGTGCGGTGCAATCCAGGCTTATCGCCTCGTAGGTGGACGCCGCCCACGCTACTTTGTTCAGATCGCGATCCTTACGCCTAGCTCCACCACCCGGTCGCTGGGGATCCGGAAGAACTCGGTGGCGGGGGTGGCGTTGCGGGCCAGCACCAGAAACAGCCACATGCGCCAGATCGGCATGCGCGGTGCCATTGCGGCCACCAGGGTTTCGCGGCCCAGGAAGTAGCTGGCCTGCATCGGCTCGATGGGGATGCCCTGGTCGCGCAGCAGGGCAATGTCGCGCGGCAGGTTGGGGCTTTCCATATAGCCGTAGCGGAGCTGGACGCGGTGAATGCCCGGCGCCAGTTCGGTGACCACGGCCCGCTGGGGCGCACCGATCTCCGGCACGTCGAGGTTGGAGACCGTCACGAACAGCACCTTTTCGTGCAGCACCTTGTTGTGCTTGAGGTTGTGCAGCAAGGCGGCGGGCACGTAGTCCGGGCTGCCGGTCATGAAGATGGCCATGCCTGGCACGCGGATGGTGCGGGAGTGTGGTAGGCGGGCGAGGAAGTTGGACAGCGGCAGGCTGTCGTGCTTCCAGCGGTCCAACAGCAGCTCGCGGCCGCGTTTCCAACTGGTCATGAGCGCCAGCAGGAATGCACCCATCACCAGCGGCACCCAGCCGCCCTCGGGGATTTTCAGCGCATTGGCGGCGAAGAATACGGCATCGATCGCGAAGAAAATGCCCCAGACGAACAGCGACTTCGCACGGGACCAGTGGAACTGCCGGCGCCATACCACCATCGCCAGCACGCAGGTGCACAGGAAGGTGGCTGTCACGGCGATGCCGTAGGCGGATGCCAGCGCGTCTGACGTGCGAAACGCAAACACCAGCACCAGCACGCCCAGCATCAGCGCGGTGTTCACCTGGGGCACGTAGATCTGGCCTTCCTCGGTGGCGCTGGTATGGCTGACGGTCATGCGCGGCAGGAAGCCGAGCTGCATGCATTGCCGGGTGACGGAATAGGCGCCGGAGATCAGCGCCTGGCTGGCGATGACGGTGGCCAGGGTGGCCAGGATGACGAGCGGGATCAGCGCCCAGTCCGGCGCCATCAGGTAGAACGGGTTGGAGGCGGAGCCGGGTTCGGCCAGCACCAGGGCGCCTTGGCCGAAATAATTCAGCACCAGGCACGGCAGCACGAAGAAAGTCCATGCCGCGCGGATGGAGCGGGCGCCGAAATGGCCCATATCGGCATACAGCGCCTCAGCCCCCGTGACAGCCAGCACGACGGAGCCGAGGGTGACGAAGGCCAGCCAGCCATGCCGCACGCAGAGCGACACGCCGTAGGTTGGGGATATGGCGGCCAGCACCTGCGGGTGCTTCACGATCTGGAACAGGCCCAAGGCGGCGATGGTGATGAACCACACCATCATCACGGGGCCGAACATGCGCCCCACGCTGCCGGTGCCGCGGGACTGTACCGCGAACAGGGCAACGATCACGATGGCGGAGATCGGCAGCACGACCTCCTTCAGGCTGGGGGCGGCGATTTCCAGACCCTCGACAGCGGACAAAACCGAAATGGCGGGGGTGATGACGCCGTCGCCGAAGAACAGGCAGGCGCCACCCACGCCCACGAGGGTAAGGGCATGCCGTGCGCGTTTGCCACCGCAGTTGCGTTGCGCCAGCACCATCAGGGCCAGGATGCCGCCTTCGCCGTTGTTGTCGGCGCGCATCACAAGCAGCACGTATTTGACGGTCACGATAAGGATGAGCGACCAGAAGATCAGCGACAGGATGCCCAGCACATCGGCCTGTACGATGTGGTCGCTGCCGAAATGCTCGAGGCTGGCTTTAAACGCATAGAGCGGGCTGGTGCCGATATCGCCGTAGACGATGCCCAGCACGCCCAACAGGGCGCCGGATGTGAGCGCCTTTGGTGCATGTTCGACACCCAACGGCGTGTGGTGCGAGCCGTCTGGTGGCATGGGCTCGGTCACTGATGTGCTCATATGGGTCCTGCTCGTCCGCCGGCGCGGGCCATACGCCGGCCGGCGGATGTGCGCAAGTCAACCCTGTAGATGTAGGCGCGGCGCGCAATTCAAGTTCGGCTGCCGAAAATCGCCGAGCCCACGCGAACATGCGTGGCGCCGTGGGCGATCGCGGTTTCGAAATCGCCGGACATTCCCATCGACACGATTGCCAGATGGTGGCGGGCGGCGCGCTCGGCCAGCCAGTTGAAATGCGGCGCGGGATCACCCTCGGCGGGTGGGATGCACATAAGGCCCGTGAGCGCGTGCCCGAAGCGGGACTGGCATTGCTGGATGAAATCGTCGGCCTGGTCGGTTGGGATGCCGGATTTCTGCGGCTCGTCGCCCACATTGATCTGCACCAGAAGATCCGGACCGCGGCCTTCCTGCGTGATGGCACGGGCGATGGCGTCGGCCAGCGACGGTCGATCCAGGGTTTCGATCACATCGGCGAAGCGCACGGCGTCACGCGCCTTGTTGGTCTGCAGCCCGCCGATCAGATGCAGGCGCAGGCCGGGTGCTGCGGCGCGAAGGTCTGGAAATTTGGCGGCGGCCTCCTGCACGCGGTTTTCGCCGAACGCAAGCTGGCCGCAGCGCAAGGCCTCGTGCACGGCTTCGGTTGGGTGCGTTTTGGACACCGCCACCAGGGTGACGCTGCCGGCGTCGCGGCCGGCGCGCAGGGCTGCCGTTACGATCCGGTCGCGGATGCGGGTGAGGTTGTCTTTGATATGGGCCAGCGATGTGGGGAGCGGGTCGGTCATGCGAGTAGGCTTGTCGTTGTGGCGCGATCGGTCAAGGGAGGCTGGCGGCGCTGGTTTGGCGTTGGCCGTTGTGGCGTGCTGTTGCACCAGCGCCACAGTGTTTCGTAATTACCATGAAACTGGCGTTCCCCTGATTGCGGGATCATGTCCGTCGGTTCAATACTCTCGGCAGGTCTGGCTGCTCCCGCCCGTCATTGTGCCG
>JBBROR010000279.1:0-4490 GCA_038229175.1 Acetobacterales bacterium
ACCGCTATTTCGTGATCGACGACGACAGCGAGACCGTGACAGCGATCTGGCCGCGCACCGGCGGCTGGTAGCTGGAAAATCCCTCTTTGCTTTGAGGTCCAGCCGCCTTTGGGGAAAATCGTCTCCACGAGCTGTCCGCCCGCGTAACCTTTTGCGGTGCGCCCGCGAACAGGGGATGTCGCCGCCACCCGTCAGTCGGGTGCGGTTTTGTCACTGGCCCTGGAGCATCCCATGAAACGTGCCGAATTCCTGCGCTTTGCCGCATTGACGATGGGCTTCATCCTCGCGGCGCCACCGGCCTTCGCCATCACCGAGGCGAAGTTCACGCCGCAATCCCTGGCCGACGCGCAGAAGGCCGGCAAGCCGATCCCGGTTCATATCTCGGCCCCCTGGTGCCCCATCTGTGCCATGCAGCACCCGATCCTGAAATCCCTGAAGGCAGCCCCGACTTTCATGCACGTGGTGATGCTCGACGTCGATTTCGACAGCCAGAAGGACGACGTCCGCACCCTTGGCGCCAACATGCAGAGCACGCTGATTGTCCAGAGCGTGATGATTTTGGGTAGAATCAAAACCATCACGCTCTAACCTTTGTTTTACCGATCATGTTCATGCGTTTGGGTAGAGAACCCCAAACGCAGCATGATCTAACGCGGGGCAGCCGAAAAGGGCCGCTCGGTTGGCGACACCAACGCCGCATCGATCCGCGCTTTGTTGGCCAAGTCCGCCTCCTGAACCAAGCGGGGGGGACGGCCCAGCCGCCCTCCCCCTTTCAGCCGCGTTGAAAAAGAGCGAACCGTGAGCCTCTCCATCGCAAGCCTTGGCTTTGCCTTCCTGGCCGGGCGGCGGGTGCTTCGTGGTATGAACGCCCTATCGTCCGCAAAGCGATCCGCTGGAGCCTGATCCCGGCTTTATTCCGCTGCCACCGTGGCTTCAGAAGCGGCCTGACCTGCGGCCAGACGGGCCGAGCCGCAGCACAGCAGGCTGAGCAGCAGGATGGACGCCACGATCACCAGCACCAGTTCAGGGTGGCCGTGGTCGATGATGAAGCCCAACGGCACCGGCGTGATGGCGCTGCCAAGCGGCAGGCCAGAGGAGATGAAGCCGAACACCTTGCCGATCTGGCCGGGAGGGGCGGCGTCCTTCACCATCAGGTCACGCGGCGTGCGGCTGCAGCCAATGGCGATCCCGGAGCCGAACATCACCACGAAGATCATCGCCTCCGGCAGCGGCAGCGAGGCGACCAACAGCAGCAGAGCCGCTGAGGCAATGGTCAGCGTGGCGGCAAAGGTGAGGTGCCGCTGGATGCGATCGGCCACATAGCCGCCGACCAGCACGCCCAACGTGGCGCCGGCCATGTAGCAGGTGAGCGTGGTGGACGCTGCCTCGACCGTCATGCCCTTCACCTGGTGCAACACCGTGATCAGCCAGGACTGAATACCGGCGCCGGCCATGGAGGACAGCAGGAAGAAGCCGAAGAACAGCAGCATCGGTCGCGTCAGCAGCAATTCGCGTCCGGACATCTGCGGCCCGGTGTCCAACGATTTCGGCCGCGCCTGATCCACCAGAATGCGGCTCTGCAGCAAAATGGCGCCGACCAGCGGCACGCCCAGCCCGCCTGCGAGAATTAAGCTGCCACGCCAGCCGATCACCAGCATCAGCGCCGCCATGACAGGCGGGGCCAGAAAGAAGCCAAGATTGCCGTTGAACGTGTGGATGGCAAAGGCGCGGCCCATCCGCTCCTTCGGGATCGAGCCGGCGAGCACCGCGTAATCAACCGGATGGATCACCGAATTGCCCACGCCCGAGAGCAGGCTGAGCACCAGGATCTGCCAGAATTCGGTGGCCAGCCCCATCATCCCGATGGTGACGGTCATCAGCAGCGTGCCGCCAACCAGGAATTTCCGTGCCCCGTGCTTGTCCACCAGAAAGCCCACCGGCGTCTGCAGCAGCGCCGTGGTGCCCGACATCAGTGCCACGGACAGGCCCAATTGCGCGAAGGACACGTCGAACGCCTGCTGCCAGGCGAGGAACATCGGCGGCAGGCACAGCACGTAGAAATGCGAAAGGAAGTGCCCGGTGCCGATGAGCAGATTGACGCGAGTGGTCCGATCGATCATCGCTGGCGTTCCTGCGGCAAGATGACACATGTGCGTCTTAAAGAGTATCTGACCAGATGCGCGCGAACCTGCCGCAACATCAACCTTGTTTTCGCGTGAGGGCCTGTTGGCAAAGATCCTGTTCCATCATCGTGTCGCCTCGCGCGACGGCCAGGCCGTGCATATCGAGGAATTGACCGAGGCCCTGGCAGCACTTGGCCATGAGATTGTGATGATCGGCCCCGCCGGATGGTCGCAGACCGGCTTTGGCGGATCGAACCCGATGGTGGACCGCATCAAGCGGGCGATCCCGGCCGCTGCCTACGAAATGCTGGAGCTCGCCTACAATCTGCCTGCCTTTCTGCGGCTATGGTCCGCGGTGCGGCGGCATCGACCGGATGTGATCTACGAGCGGTTCAGCCTGTTCCTGTTCGCAGGCATCTGGGTGCGCGGGTTGACCGGGTTGCCGTTGCTTCTCGAAGTGAACTCCCCGTTGTTCGAGGAACGCGCGCGCAACGATGGCCTGCGCCTGCACGCAGTCGGGCGCTGGGCGCAGGGGGTGCTGTGGCGGGGGGCCTCGCACGTGCTGCCGGTGACGCACGTGCTGGCCAACACCGTGCAAAGCTACGGCGTGGCGGCAGAGCGGATCACCGTCATCTCCAACGGCATCAACAAGGATCGTTTTGCCCATATCGAAGACTCCGGCCATGCCGGGATCGTTCTGGGGTTCACCGGCTTCATTCGCGGCTGGAACGCGCTCGACCGTATCGTGGATTTCGTGGCCGCGCATGGCGCGCGCCTGGATCTGCGCCTGAAGATCGTGGGAGACGGCCCGGCGCGGGCCGACATCATCGCGCATGCCGCCCGGGCCGGCGTGGCGGGACGCGTCGCCATTACGGGAGTGGTGGCGCGGGACAACGTGGCGGCCGAAGTGGCCGGCTTCGACATCGCTGTCATTCCCGGCCTTACGCCTTATTCCTCGCCGCTCAAGCTGTTCGAATACATGGCGCTCGGCCGCGCCATCGTGGCGCCGGACACCGCCAATATCCGAGAAATTCTGACCCATGGCGAGACCGCGCTGCTGTTCGATCCTGCAGCCGCCGGCGGCATGGAGGCGGCGCTCCTGCGTCTGTGCGAGGACAAATCTTTGCGCGAACGGCTGGGAAACGCCGCCCGCGCACAGATCGATATCGCCGGCCTCACCTGGCAGCACAACGCCGAACGCGTGGCCAGGATTGCCGAAGCACTCGAACGGTAGGTGGGCTACTTCGCGGCCACCAACGGGCACTCGCCTTTGTCCAGCGGACGAAACGCATCCTTCGCCGGCACCGTCGCCAGCAGCTTGTAGAGATCCCACGGCCCCGTCGATTCCGAAGGCTTCTTCACCTGGAACAGGTAGTAGTCGTGGATCATTCGGCCATCCTCGCGGATCGTGCCACCCTTGGTGAACATGTCGTTGACCGGCGTCGCCTTCATCTTGGCGATCACCGTCTTGGCCTCATCCGTGCCTGTGGCCTTGATCGCCTGCAGATAGGCCATCGTGGCCGAATACATGCCGGCCTGATAGGCGCTGGGCATGTGCTTCTGCCGGTCCATGAAGCGCTTGGAGAAGGCGCGGGTCTCGTCGTTCAGGTCCCAGTACCAGGCTTCGGCCAGCACGGTGCCGCCGGCGATCGCAAGGCCCAGGCCGTGAATGTCGCCCGCGCCGATCAGCAGCGGCACGATGGTCTGCCCACCGGCCTGCAGGCCGAATTCAGACGCCTGCTTGATGGCGTTGCTGGCATCGCCGCCGGCATTGGCCAGCCCGATCACCTGGGCGCCGGAGCTTTGCGCCTGCAGCAGGAACGACGAAAAATCCGGTGTGTTCAGCGGGTGCTTCACCGCCCCCAGCACCTTGCCGCCAAGGCTTGTGACCAACGCCGACGCATCGCGCTCCAGCGCCTGGCCGAACGCGTAGTCGGCAGTGACGAAATACCAGCTCTTGCCGCCGCTTCCCACCACCGCGCGCGCGGCGACGTTGGATTGCGAGTAGGTGTCGTAGGTCCAGTGGATGCCGTTGGGCGAGCATGCCTTGCCCGTAAGATCCGAACTGCCGGCGCCCGACATCAGGAACACCTTGTTGCGCTCGCGCACGATCTGCTGCACCGCCAGCGCCACCGAGGAGGTGGGCACGTCGCCGATCATGTCCACCTTGTCGGTGTCGATCCATTGGCGCACCACGGCGGCGCCGATATCGGGCTTGTTCTGGTGATCGGCATACACGACCACGATGGGCTTGCCGTTGATCGACCCGCCCATGTCCTCGGCGGCCATTTGGGCTGCGACCACCGAACCCATGCCCGTGGTGTCGGCATAGACGCTGGACATGTCGGTGAGGATGCCGATTTTCAC
>JBBROR010000280.1:0-4477 GCA_038229175.1 Acetobacterales bacterium
GGCAAGAAGATGGTGCTGGCGGTGGGAGAGGAAGCCAAGCAGATGCTGGGCCGCACGCCCGGCAACATCCAGGCCATCCGCCCCCTGCGCGACGGCGTGATCGCCGACTTCGAGGTCGCCGAGGAGATGATCAAGCATTTTATCCGCAAGGTGCACAATCGCCGTAGCTTTGCCTCGCCAATGATCATCGTCTGCGTGCCCTCCGGCTCCACCGCCGTCGAACGCCGCGCCATCCAGGAAAGTGCCGAGAGCGCCGGGGCCCGCAAGGTGCTGCTGATCGAGGAGCCAATGGCAGCCGCCATCGGCGCCGGCCTGCCGGTGACGGAGCCGTCCGGCTCGATGGTCGTCGATGTCGGCGGCGGCACCACCGAAGTCGCGGTCATCTCGCTCGGCGGCATCGTCTATTCCCGCTCCGTGCGCGTGGGCGGCGACAAGATGGACGAGGCGATTATCAGCTACATCCGACGCAACCATAACCTTCTCATCGGCGAAAGCTCGGCCGAACGCATCAAGATGGATATCGGCGCCGCCATCGCCGGCTACGACGGCGAGGAAGGCCCGTACCGTGAGGTGAAGGGCCGCGACCTCATGAACGGCGTGCCACGCGAAGTGCTCGTCAGCCAACGCGAGATAGCCGAAAGCCTGGCCGATCCGGTGACGCAGATCGTAGAGGCCGTAAAGGTGGCGCTGGAAAACACGCCGCCCGAACTGGCCGCCGACATCGTCGACAAAGGCATCGTGCTCACCGGCGGCGGCGCGCTGCTCTTTCGCCTGGACCAGGTGCTGCGCGACGCCACCGGGCTGCCCGTGGTGGTGGCCGAAGACGCCCTGCAATGCGTGGCCCTCGGCACCGGCCGCGCGCTGGAAGAAATGAAGCGCCTTCGGAACGTTCTGACATCGATGTACTGAAGTTTTAGTGAATGGGCCGGATCCCTGGGGATTCCGGTATCATTGCGAAACATGAAGTGAGGACTCCGTCCGCCCGTTCGGCTATGGTTGCCAACCGGCGCATCTGGCCGGCCATGCTTCGCCTGGATCTCCCCGCTCCGCTTTGATATGCCGGTTATCATGCCGGCTTTCGTGCAAGGACGTGCTCGCCCGTGATAAGGCTGTCCATCCCCGTTCGCCAGGCCTTGGCCAAGCTCACTCTGCCGGTGCTGATCGCGGCGGCGTTCGCGTTGATGCTGCTGGGCAAGGCCGACACGCTGCTCGCCGAACGCGCCCGCATGGCGCTGGCAGACGCTTTGGCGCCGCTCTACGGCGTGGTGGCCGAGCCGTTGGGCAATGTGCACCGCGCCCTCGACAATACCCGCCGGATGCTGACGATCTATGAAGACAATGCAAGGCTGCGTGAGGAAAACGACCGTCTGCACCGTTGGCAGTCGGTGGCGCTGGCGCTGGATGCCGAAAACACCACGCTGAAGGCAAACCTGCGCTGGGTGCCGGACCCCACGCCCAGCTACGTCACCGCCCGCGTGGTGGCCGATGCCGGCGGCGTCTACGCCCGCGCGGTGCTGCTCTCCACCGGGCCAAACCACAGCATCGTCAAGGGCCAGATCGCGCTGGACGACCGCGGCCTGGTTGGCCGCGTGACGGAATTGGGTGCCCGCTCGGCCCGCGTGCTGCTGCTGACCGACATGAACAGCCGCATCCCCGTCATCCTCGAAGGCAGCCGCGCCCGCGCCATGCTGTCCGGCACCAACGGCGTGCGGCCGCGCCTCATGTTCTGGCCTGAAGGCGTGCAGCCGATCGAGGGCGAGCGGGTGGTGACAAGTGCCGAGGCCAACACATTCCCGGCCGGCCTGCCGGTGGGTGTGGTCCACTACAACGCCAGCAACGTGGCCGAGGTGGAGCCGCTGGCGCGGCTGGACCGCCTGGAAGTGGTGCGACTGTTTGATTACGGCATGCGCGGTCTGCTGCCGCCGGAATCATCCATCGCCCGGTCTTCTTCGGACAGCAGGGCGAATTCCGAGAAAACGATGTTCGGCGCCGATAAGAAAAAATGAATCTCGAGCGTCATCCCGGCATCCGCCCCCGCCAGAGCATCTGGCGCCGCCTGGACATGGCATCCCGCCGCGCGTTCCCGGCCTGCGTCATCATTCTCATTCTGCTGATCACCGCCGCACCGCTGGGCCTGCCCGGCCAGGTGGAGCTCCAGGCGTCCGCGGCGCTGTGCTGCGTGTTCTTCTGGTCGCTGTTCCGCCCTGCCTCGATGCCCCCGGCGGCGGTGTTCCTCATCGGCCTCCTGACCGACCTGCTCGGCTACGCCCCGCCCGGCGTCAGCGTGCTGACCCTGCTGCTGGCGCACGGCATGGCCCTGCGCTGGCGGCGCAACCTGGTGCGGCTGGGCTTTCTGGCCGTGTGGGTGTCGTTCGTAGCCGTGGCCATCGGCGCCGCAACCCTAAGCTGGGCGCTCACCTCCCTGCTCACCTTCCGCCTGCTGCCACCCGGCGAGGCGATGTTCCAGGCCGCCCTCGGTGCCGGCCTGTATCCGCTGCTGGCGGTGCTGCTCACCCGCGCCCACCAGACCCTCGCCGAGCCCGAACATGCGTGAGCCGGCATGAAGCGGGAGGCCAAACGCACCGGGGTGTTCACCCGCCGCGCCTTGCTGATCGGCGGCGCGCAGATCGCAGCCCTCGGCGCACTCGGTGCAAAACTTTATCAGGTGCAGGTCGTCGAAGGCAGCCGCTACGCCACGCTGGCTGAAACCAACCGCATCTCCGCCCGGCTGATAGCACCCCCGCGCGGCCGGCTGCTCGACCGCGCCGGCACGCCGGTGGCCGGCAATCGCCTGAACTGGCGGGCCTTGCTGATCGCCGAACAAACCGGGGACGTCGCTGCCACGCTCGAGAATTTCTCCCGCATCGTGCCACTGGCCGACCATGAACGCGCCCGCATCGAGCGCGATCTGCGCCGCCATCGCAGGTTCATCCCAATCACCATCCGCGAATTCCTGTCCTGGGAGGACATGGCCGCCATTGAGGTGAACGCCCCGGAGCTGCCGGGCATCCTCGTCGATGTCGGCACCACGCGCCTGTATCCGTTCGGGCCCGCTCTGGCCCATATCGTGGGCTACGTGGCGCCGCCAAACGAGGCGGACGTTGCCGAAGACACCATGTTCGCGCTGCCCGGCATGCGCGTGGGCCGCGCTGGCGTCGAGAAGTTCCACGACCAGAGCCTGCGCGGCAGGGCAGGGGCCGTGCAGCTGGAGGTCAACGCCGTCGGCCGGGTGATCCGCGAGCTGGACCGCCAGGAAGGCACCCAGGGCCAGGATATCGGCCTGACCATCGACACCGAACTGCAGAAATCCGTGCTTAAACGCCTCGGTGACGAAAGTGCCTCGGCCGTGGTGATGGACGCCCGCAACGGGGAGATCCTGGCGATGTCCACCAACCCGTCCTTCGATCCCAGCCTGTTCAATTCGGGCGTCTCCCAGGCGCAATGGGCGGAATGGACCAAGAACCGCAAAGCGCCGCTGATCAACAAGGCCGCTTCCGGTCTCTACGCGCCCGGCTCCACCTTCAAGATGGTGGTGGCGATGGCCGGCCTGGAGTCCAAGGCCATCTCGCCGTACGACACCGTCACCTGCCCGGGCTATCTCGATTTCGGCGACCGCCGCTACCATTGCTGGTCGAAATACGGCCATGGCGGCATGAACCTGCGCGACGGCATCAAGAATTCCTGCGACGTCTATTTCTACGAGGTCGCACGCCGCACCGGCATGGACCGCATCGCCGCCATGGCCAACCGCTTCGGCCTCGGCGTGCCGCTGGCGGTAGAACTGCCCGGCACCCGCAGCGGCTTCATGCCCACCCGCGCCTGGCGCCAGGCCCAGGGCAAGGCATGGAACATCGGCGACACCATCGTATCAGGCATCGGCCAGGGCTACATGCAGCTCACGCCGCTGAGCCTGGCCACCATGACAGCCCGTCTCGCCACCGGCCGCGCGGTGCAGCCGCACCTCACGCGCAGCATCGGCGGCGTGCTGCAGCCAGGGGCGAAGGCGGAGGACTGGCCGTTGCTGGGCATGTCCGAAAAGGCGTTGCACGCGGTGCGCGAGGGCATGTGGGCGGTGGTCAACGAACAAGGCGGCAGCGGCCCGCTCGCCAGGCTTGCCATGCCAGGGGTGCAGATGGCCGGGAAAACCGGCTCCGCCCAGGTGCGAAACGTGACGCGCGAACAACGCGAGCGCGGCTACAAATCGGAAAACCTCCCCTGGGAATTCCGCCCCAATGCCCTGTTCGTGGCCTATGCGCCGGCCGACGCGCCGCGCTATGCGATGGCGCTGGTGGTGGAACACGGCAACGCCGGCTCCGCCGCAGCCGCCCCCATCGCACGTGACATCATGACCGACGTTCTGACCCGGGACCCCGCCGCCAGAAAGGACGCCACCAGCCAGCGCGTCGCCGACGCCACCAGCCAGCGCGTCGCCGACGCCTCCAGCCAGCGCGTCGCCGACGCCATGCCCAAACCCCCC
>JBBROR010000281.1:0-4472 GCA_038229175.1 Acetobacterales bacterium
AGCCGATGTCCAATCGGTTGGCCGATGTTGAACGCGGCGGGAAGCACCGCGACACGCTGGCGGATGTCGGCAAGGATGTCCTCCTTGGGCCGGTCGGACTGTTTGAGGTCGACGTCCATCTCGCTCGAATGAACGCCCTCGGCATGCTCATCAAGCTCCGCCCGCCCGGTTCTTCGACCGATGGACGCAACCTCCGGCACCTGGCGGATCAGGGTCTCGGCCACGGCGCCGAGCCGGTTCGATTCAGCCAGGCTTATGCCGGGCGCGAAGGTCATGCTCAATGTGAGCGTGCCTTCGTTGAACGCCGGCAGAAACGCGCGCGGCAGAATCGTGGCCCCGTATCCGGCGATGGCCACGGCTATTCCCGTGACAACGAAAAGAAGCGGACCGTTGTTGAACGACCATGCCAGCAAGCGCCGATCGCCGCGCTTGAGCCAGCGGACGACGAAACTCTCATTCTCCGCCAGCCGCTTCATCCGCGGGATCAGGTAGTAGCAAAGCACCGGCGTGACCGTGACCGACGTGACCAGGCTGCCGAGGATCGAGACGATGTAGGCGATCCCAAGCGGTGCAAAGAGCTTGCCCTCGATGCCGGACAGGGCAAACAGCGGCAGGAAGACGA
Organism: Acetobacterales bacterium; assembly: GCA_038229175.1. GTDB lineage: Bacteria > Pseudomonadota > Alphaproteobacteria > Acetobacterales > Acetobacteraceae > CAIQQQ01. The sequence continues at coordinate 623 of JBBROR010000281.1, forward strand.
GGATAATAATCAAAGTCGCGTAGATGATGCCGGAGCGGACCTCCTGGCTGGCGGCGGCCACCACCTTGAGGATGGGAATCCTGTCCCCGTGCTCCCGGTTCTCCTTCAACCGCCGGAAGACGTTCTCCACCCCCACGACGGCGTCATCGACAAGTTCGCCGATGGCAATGGCAAGGCCGCCCAGCGTCATCGTGTTGATGCCCAGTCCGAACATCTTGAAGACCAGCACGGTGATCAGGATGGAGAGCGGGATGGCGGTCAGCGAGATGATCGTCGTGCGCACGTTCAGCAGGAACAGGAACAGCACGATGGCCACAACGATGACGGCGTCACGCAGCGCGTCCTCCACGTTGCCGATCGAGGACTCGATGAAGTTTGCCTGCCGGAACAGCACCGTGTCGGCTTTTATTCCGTCCGGCAGCGTGCGGGTCAGTTCGGCCAGCGCCGCCTCGACCGACTTGGTAAGTGCCACGGTATCGGCGCCAGGCTGCTTTTGGACAGAGATGATCACAGCCGGCTTGCCGTTGAATCCGGCGTCACCGCGTTTGAACCGGGCCGCGTAATCAACCGCGGCCAGCTGGCTCAGAATGATCGGCTGGCCGTCGTGTGTGGCGACGACCAGACGGCGCAGGTCCTCGATGCGGGTGGTGCGGCCGATGTTGCGGATAACGTATTCGGCGCGGTTCTGATCGACGAAGCCGCCACCCGTGTTGGCGCCGAACTGCTTGATGGCACGCTCAAGGTCATCGAGGGGAACACCAAGCCTGGACATGGCTGCGATGTTGGGCACCACCTGGTACTGCCGAACCTCGCCGCCGATGGGAATGACCTGGGCCACGCCCGGGACGGTCAAAAGCCTTGGGCGCACCACGAAATCAGCCAGCTCGCGCACCTGCATTGGCGTGCTGCGTTCGCCTCCGGACATGCCGATCAGCATGATCTCGCCCATGATGGAGGTGATGGGCCCCATCTGCGGCACCACCCCGGCCGGAAGCTGCTCACGCACCGTGGTCAGCCGCTCGGTCACCTGTTGACGGCTGAGATAGATGTCGGTGCCCCAGTTGAACTCCACGTAGAGGATCGACAGTCCCACGCCCGAGACCGAACGAATGCGGGTAACGCCGGGCATGCCGTTCAGCGCCGTCTCGATGGGGTAGGTTACGAGTTGTTCCACCTCCTCCGGAGCCATGCCCTCGGCTTCGGTGACGAGGGTGACGGTTGGCCGGTTCAAATCGGGAAAGACGTCGACGGGCAACTTGGTCATCGCATAGCTGCCGTAGCCGGCAAGGATCACGGCCGCGATCAGCACGAAGATTCGCTGACGCAGGCTGGCGGTGACCAGCGCGTTGAAAAGCGCGCCCATCAGCGCACCTGGCTCAACAGGTCGGCGCCTGACGTGACGATGCGTTGGCCTGCGGAGATTCCCGCCATAATGAGCATGTTCGCGCCGTCGAGTGGTTCGACGCGGACAGGGCGGGGCACGAAACGCTCCGCCGACACATGGTCCCAAACCATCGCGCCGCCGTTCGGAAGGCGTGCCAGGGCACTGCGCGGCACCGCAATGCCTTTGCGGTCGCCGTTTATCTCCGCAAGGACCGTGACGGGGGCGCCAACGTTCAGACCAGCAGGCGGTGCATCGATGCGAAACACCAATGGGATGGCGCCTTGGCGCAGAGACAGGCCCTTCCCCACAAGCGATAGGCCAAGCGGTATCCCGTTTGCCGTGAGGGCCGATGCGCGCTTCATCTGTTCGCCAAGCTGCGGATCGAATGCCAGCGCCTCTACCCAGAGCCGAGACGGGTCGACGATCTCGAACACGATGTCCTTGCTGTCGACCAGTTGCCCGGCCAGCGCGTTCGCGACCGAGACGATACCGGAGACAGGCGCGCGCAACATTTCCCGGCCAGCCAATGTCGGAGCGATCGCAATGCGGCGCTTGCGGGCGCCTTCCAGCTCGGCCCGCCCCTCGTCGATCTCCTTGCCCGCAACGCTGCCGGCAAGCCCGGAAAGGCGGCTGACCTTTTGTTCCGCAAGCCTGACCTGCTGGTCGACATCGGCGATCTGCGCGCCCACCGTCGCCCGCTCGACGCTGCCGATGGCGGGTGCCACCTCCGCCAGGATGTCTCCTTTGCCAACCTGCTGGCCAACATAGGCGAGGCCGCGTGCACCAGGCTCGATGCGGCCAGGCTGGCTCGTCTGGACGCGTCCCGCGGCGTTCGGGTCGGGCACGATAAGCCCGATGATCTGGACCGATTTCGACGCGACCTCTTCCGCCCGAACCACCGTCCGCACCGACAGCAGATGCTGGGCGGGCTTGGGCATGAAGACGCTGCCGTCGGGCAGGCGGCGCGATGCCTCTGTGGGGCCTTGCGTCTGGCCGAATGCAACGCCGCCCAGAAGCAGGAAGGCAACAATGGCGCCACCGCCGACTGCCGCACGCACCCGCCCCCTGGCACGAACGGCAAGCATGACGAGGATTCCAAGCGCGAATCCGAGGATCGGCGTGATGAGGCTCTTCTGGCCCGCCAGCGCCGCCAGGAAACGCCCTTTTGCATTGCTCGCGACACCAACAGGCCCCCCTTCGGGAGCGGGTATCGTCAGTGTCGCGGCCAGCAGGTCAGTGAGGTCTCCCGCGGTGACCGTGAACGAAAGCTCGTGCTTGCCCGCCTGATCGGCCCAGGGAGCGGCAACAACATAGCTGCCGTCAGACTGTGGCTTGGCAACCACGCCCGGGCCATTGTCCGCGCTGACCTCGATGTTCGCCCCGACCATCGGCTCGTTGGTCTGAAAGCGATCCAGGTAGATGACGAGCGTGGCCTTGAATGCGACCGCCGCGACGAGTTCGAGATCGTCGGATTGGGCCTCGGCACGCGGCGCCACGTTGCTGACGACCGGCTCAGGCTCGTCGCCATGCCCGGCATGCGCCCAGGCCTGCCCGGCTGTGAAGGCGGCAAAGCTTCCGATGAAAACGGCAATCGCAAGGATGGACTTGATATTCCGACGGATCATGGAAGCATCCCCAAAGACTGATTAAGCCGTCCGCGTGCTTTTGAAACGTTGACCTCCGCGCGGGCCTTCGCCGCCTCCGCCTCGTAGGCGAGCGTACGGGCACGGATGAATTCGGAGAACGGAACCTCGCCGCCTTTTTGTCCCCGACTGACGAGGGCCACCTGCTGGGTCAGCGTCCTGGTACGATCTGATGCGAGGTCACGCTGTGCCAGGGCATTGTCGTAGGCGAGGCGGGCCTTCTGTCGCTCCGCCTGCACCTCGCGTTCAGCCGATGTCCGCAGGGCCATGGCCTCCTTGAACTCGGCCTGCGCCAGGGCCTGTCGCGGTGCGTTGCGTGCCTGGGAGGAGAACGGGATTTTTATCTCAACACCAAGGCTGTCATTGTAGACGGTGCCGAAGGTATCCCGGCTGCGTCGTGCGACCAGCCCAATTTCCGGATTGTCGCGTGTCTGAATTTCCGCCAATGCCCGATTGGCTCGGGCCACTTCCAAAGCGCCCCGCGCATCATCGAGACGAGGATGGCCGGGCTCTTTGAGATCCGTCGGCGCCTTGTCGTCCAGTGCCGCCACGACGGGTGCCACGCCGGTCAGGCTGTCGAACTCGATCCGCGCCTGTTCCACGGCCACGCGCTTCTCACGCGCCTCGCCATCAGCCACAATACGTTCGGCCCGCGCCAGCAGCAGGTTGGCTTCGGAAACATCTCGCGCCCTCACGCGACGGGCGGTGTCGTTCTCCAGAGAGCGGCCATCGCGCAGGCGCTGTTCCGCGACAGTCAACTCCGCCTTGGCGATGGCGAAATCCGCAAGTGACTCGCGGACCTGTGCTGCAATCCTGAGCTTCA
>JBBROR010000282.1:0-4435 GCA_038229175.1 Acetobacterales bacterium
CGACAAGCCGGCCCGCCCGGATCGCCGCACTGAACCGAAGCCGGCGGCAGCGGCCGTGGCCGTTCGGCCCAGCGAACGTGTGTCTGATCGGCCGGTGCTGACCATCGCCACCAAAGGCGCCTTCGGTCGCCCGGAGCCCGTGCAGACCGCGGCACCGGTGCGCGAGGAACGCCCCCTGGCCAAGCGCCGCCCCTATCAGGGCGAACGCACCCCCCGCGCGCCCGTGGTGCGCCACGACATCGATGCACCGCGCGGCACCATCTGGCTGTATGGCATCCACGCCATCGGCGCTGCGCTGCAAAATCCGCAGCGCCGACTGCGTCGTTTGCTGCTGACCGAGGACGCCGAAGCGGCATTGACCGCGGCATTCCCAAAGCCTTGGCCAATTCCTTCCGAAAGCACCGAGCGGGCTCGACTCGATCTGCTACTTGGCCAGAACGTCGTCCACCAAGGGGCCGCCCTGCTGGCCGATCCGCTTGGCTCGCCCTCGCTGCAACAGGCGCTGGAGCGTCCAGGCCCGGTGCTGGTGCTTGACCAGGTCAGCGACCCCCGCAACGTCGGCGCCATCCTGCGCTCGGCCGCGGTGTTCGGCGCATCCTGCGTCATCACCCAGGACCGCAACGCGCCCGATGAAAGCGGCGCGTTGGCCAAGGCCGCCTCGGGCGCGTTGGAAAAAATGCCGCTGCTGCGGGCGGTCAACATCGCCCGCACGCTGGTGGCGCTGAAGGCCGCAGGCTGCTGGGTGGTGGGGCTCGATGCCGCGGGCAAACCACTCTCCGGCCCGGCGCTGGCAGGCCGTCGCGTGGCGCTGGTGCTGGGCAGCGAAGGCGAAGGCCTGCGCCGCCTGACGAAGGAGACCTGCGACGAACTGGCCGGAATCCCCATGTCCAACGGCGCCGGGTCGGCAATCGACAGCCTGAACGTGTCCGCCGCCGGCACCGTGGCGCTGTACGAGCTATCTCGGACGGCATGACGGCTCAGGCGACCGCGCTGGCACTGCTCGAAGCGCGCAAGGCGCGGCGCCCGGCCGGGCCGCTGGCCTTTAGGCTCGCACCCGCCACGGTGTCCGACGGGATCGCCACCCAGCTGGCACTGGCCCGGCTGATGCACGCCCATCCGCCCGGAGGCTTCAAGATCGGCGCCATCGCCCGGCGCATGCAGGACAATCTCGGCATCCACGCGCCGATCGCGGGCTTCATGCGCGCGCAGGACATCCATGCCAGCGGCGCCACGCTGCGGTTCAGCGATTTCCGCAATGTTGGCGTGGAATGCGAACTCGCGGTCCGGCTCGGCCGCGACCTGCCGCCCGGCCCCTGCGACGAAGCCACCGCAACGTCGTCCGTCGACGCCTTGTTTCCAGCGATCGAGATTGTGGAGAACCGCTACGGCCCAGACCTTGCAGCCGTCGGCGTGCCCACGCTGATTGCCGACCAGATGTTTCATGCCGCCTGCGTGCTCGGCGCCGACGCGCCATGGCACGGAACCGACCTCGCCGCAGTGCGCGGCGAACTGCGCCTGGCCGGCACCCTGATAGATTCCGGAACCGGCGGCGATCTCATGGGCCACCCGATGCGTGCGCTCGCCTGGCTGGCGCAAAGCCCGGAAGCCGCATCCTTCGGCGGCCTACGGCGTGGCCAGATCGTGATGCTCGGCAGCGTGACGCCACCGCTGTGGCTTTCCGTGGCGGGCCATGTCGAGGTGCATTTCGCGGGGCTGGGCAAGGTCGATCTGACATTCGCGTGATCGCCGACATACGCGCTTGGCCAGGATCAAAACCTCAGCACCGTTAATCTTTCGTTATGCTCTTTCCCTCCATCATGGCGCACGACCGCGCGCAAATCCGCGGCAGCCACCGCCAGAATGGCCCCATCGGATTGCGTCGCGATGTTCCGTTCATGGAATTGCCTGCCAGACGACCTGCAACTCGCGGTCACGCGGCAGGCGCTGCTGATGGCCACCGAAGCGTCGGCCCACCAGGCCGATCTGCTGGCGGCAGAATTTGAGTCCGGCACCTTGCCGGATCGTGGCGGGTCTGAGGCCCTGCGCCTTCTCGCGGCCCTGCTGCGGACCCAGGCCCAGGCCGGCACCGATCTTATGGCGTCCGAATGTCACTGACATGTTTTGGCATGCCGCCGGGCGAGGGCAGCGTCCGACCGAATTGAGCCGCTGGCGGCCCATTTGTGCGGACATGGGCTGCTCCAGCCGGCGGCGGCCCGCAAAACCCATGCTGTTATGCTTTGGGCCGCGATCGGCGAAACATGGCAGAAGGCTGGGCCAAGCCACCCAGACCGGTCGCCACGAACGTTCATCGCGACCTCCATCTGCAGTTCATTGTGTACGTCAGACGTTGCAACAAGTGCATAAGGTGCGGCACGAGGACGTATCGGCTCCGACATACCGTGCAGAGCCGAACCTCACGCCGGGGTTATGTCGCGGTGGCTCAGGCGGTATACGGGTTTGCGACGATGGCGCGCATAGGTGAGTGGGCGCGGGAAACCCGCCTGGAACGGCAATCAAAGGCGTCGCAATGGCTGGCAGTTTGAGCAAACAGTTCGTATGGCTCGCCCGTCGCAGCCTTCGGGCGCGCATCGGCGCTGGCCTGGCGCTCCTGGTGTTCGTGGTTGCGGGCCTGCTGGGCGGACTTGTGGGAACAATGTCGGAAATCCAGGCGCGCGGCCGCATCGGACAATCCCTGGCGATCGACGCGCAGCGCCTTGCGGACCGGCTGACCACCGAACTCGCCGCCCGCACGCGGGAACTGACGTTGCTCGCAAGCATCGACTCGGTGCGCGACCTGCCAGCCTTTGCCGCACATTCGGCGCTGCCAGGCGGCGCGCCGCCCTTGGTGCCTGCGCTGGAACGCACCCAGAACCTGCTCGACGGCCTCAAGCGCGGCATGCCCGGCTACACCTGGATCGCTATCGCCAATCCGGCCGGGCGCGTGCTTGCCGCCACGGATCCCGCCAGCAACGGCAGCGACATCTTCACCCGAAGCTCCACCAAAGACGGCATCCGCGGCGCCGGGGTGGGCACGCTGCGCGACCAGGTGGAAGATCAGCGGGTGATGGATCTCATCCAGCCGATCCGCGACCCCGACGGCACGGTGGTGGGCCTGATCGCGGCACAGCTGGCGTGGAACTGGGTGCGCGGCATCGAACGCGCGGTGATCACCGCAGACAGTGACGGCGCCATTCGCCGGGAGACATTTTTCATCAACAGTCAGGACGCCGTGGTGTTTGGCCCACCCGGCACCGTGGGGCTTACCGTGGCGGTTGCCGCCGCAGCCCGCGCCCGCGCCGGTTTCTATGGCTGGACGGTGGAGCACTGGCCCACCCCCAACGATGACCGCTCCGATAATTTTTTGACCGGTGCCGCCTTTGCCGCTGGCGACGGCTCGGCATCCGGCCTGGGCCCGCCGCCGATGCGCTGGAGTGTGCTGGTGCGCGAGGCGCAGCAGGTTGCCTTCGCACCGGCCACCACGTTGCGCAACATCATCTGGCTCGGCGGACTAGGCGTGGCGCTGGTGTTCGCGGCCGCCGGCTGGATGCTGGGCGGCATGGTTACGGCCCCGCTCGCCCTTATCGCCGTGGCCGCCGAGCGCCTGCGCCAGGGCGACGACGTGGAGATTCCACGCATCCACGGCCCCGCAGAGCTTGAAAGCCTCTCAGCCTCCCTACGCGCGCTGGTTGCCACGCTCACCCGCAAGCAGCTGGCGCTGGATGATATGGAGGAGTTGGCATTGCGCGATCCGCTGACCGGCCTGCTCAACCGCCACGGTTTGCGCGTGAAGCTGGAAGCTGCAATGGCCCAGGCCGACGGGAAACAGACAAGCCTGATGCTGTTCGTGGCCGACCTGGACGGCTTCAAGGCAGTCAATGACAGCCTCGGCCATGCGGCCGGCGACAAGCTGCTGTGCCACGTGGCGTCCAGACTGACCCAGTCGGTGCGCGCAGACGACCTGGTGGCCCGCATCGGCGGAGACGAGTTCGTCCTAGCCCTTCAGGCTCCCGCCGGCGTGCAAGACCGCACAGCCTTGGCGGTGGCTACCCGCGCGCAAATGGCAATAGAGGCGCCGTTCAACATCGCCGGCCGTGCGGTGCAGGTGGGATGCAGCCTGGGCGGCGCCTGCTGGCCGGAACACGCAAGCAGCGGCGCTGCGACGGTCTCGACCTCCACCGAGATCGACGCAGTGATCGCCCACGCCGATGCCGAGCTTTACGCCGTCAAACGCAGCGGAAAGGGCCGTGTCCGCCTGCACGGCGCCCTCACGCGCCTCACCTGACCTGTTTTGTGGAGCAGGCCCGGCACAACAGGCGTTGACACCACGGCCCGCGATCGGAGAAAGGAGTGCAGGGTTTGCCGGGTTAGCACAGTGGTAGTGCAGCGGTTTTGTAAACCGAAGGTCGCGGGTTCAAATCCTGCACCCGGCACCAGC
>JBBROR010000283.1:0-4419 GCA_038229175.1 Acetobacterales bacterium
ACGCGGACCAGGCTGCCGAGCGGGATCTGCACGCCGCCTGGGCCGTTCACGCGCAGCTTATTGAGCGCTTCGGGATCGCGTTGGAGGCCGGGCAGGGTTTCCAACACCACGCGATACTGGTTGCGGTCGGTGTAGATGATCGAGACCTGGCGCTGGGCGAAGGCGTTGTTCAGGACGTTGTCGATGGCAGCGACGGAGACGCCGAGGCGTGATGCCGCGATCCGGTCGATCACCACGTTGGCCTGCGGGGCCGAGCGGTCCTGGTCGGATGTCACGTCCACGATGCCCGGCAGGGTGCGAAGCTTGTCTTCGAGCTTTTGCGTCCATTCGCGCAGTTCGGTGAGGTCGCCGCCGAGCAGGACGAATTGGTTGGAGGAGCCGCCGCGGCCGCCGCTGCGCAGATCCTGCGCGGAATACAGGAAGGTTTGAATGCCGGGCAGCGCCTGCAGTTTCGGCCGCAGCCGTGCGATGACCTGTTCTGACGTGACACCCCGCTCGGCCAGTGGCTTCAGGCCGATGGTGAGCTGGCCGCGATTGAGAGAGGCGAATCCGCTGGAGACGCCAATGGTGGAGCCGATGCCTGTGATGGCAGGATCTGTCAGCAGGATGTCCACCACCGCGCGCTCGCGCTCGGCCATGGCGGCGAATGAGATGTCGGGGTCGGCCACGGTGCCGCCCTGGATGATGCCGGTGTCCTGCGTCGGCAGGAAGCCTTTTGGCACCACGGTGTAGAGCCAGACAGTGAGGCCGATGGTGAGGATCGTCACCACCAGCATCAGCCAGTTGTGCCGCAGCGTCCAACCCAGGGTGCGTTCGTAGAAGCGGCCCATCGCGCGAAAGCCGCGATCGACGGCGCCGTCGACATGCGACCACCAGGTGATGCGGGGCGGCTTGTCGCTCATGAACTGGCCGCAGACCATTGGCGTGAGGGTGAGGGAGACGACGGCTGAGATGGCGATGGCCACGGTGAGCGTCACGGCGAATTCGTGCAGCAGCTTGCCCAGGATGCCAGGCATGAACAGGATCGGAATGAACACGGCCACCAGCGAGATGCTGATGGACATGACCGTGAAGCCGATCTGCCTGCTGCCCAGCAGGGCTGCCTGCATCGCGCTCATGCCGCGCTCCCGGTAGCGAACGATGTTCTCGATCATCACGATGGCGTCGTCCACCACGAAGCCCACCGAGATGGTGAGTGCCATGAGCGAAAAATTATCGAGCGCGAAGCCTGCGAACCACATGGCGGCAAGCGTGCCGGCGATGGAGAGCGGGACCGTCACGCCGGCGGCGATGGTGGGGACCATGCGGCGCATAAAGAGCAGCACGACCAGCAGCACCAGGGCGATGGTGATGAGCAGGGTGAACTGCAGGTCGTCCACGCTGGCGCGGATGGTGCCGGTGCGGTCGGCGAGGATGGTCATCTTGATGTCGGGCGGCATCCAGGTCGCCAGCAGCGGCAGGATGGCGCGGATGCGGTCCGCGGTTTCGATGACGTTGGCGCCGCCGGTTTTGGTGATGTTGAGCAGGATGGCCGGCTGCGATCCCAGCGAGGCGGACAGGCGCAGATTGGCGACGCCGTCGATCACCGAGGCGACGTCGCCCAATCTCAAGGTGGCGCCGTTGGATGATTTCACCACCAGGGGGCGGTATTCGGCGGCGGAGCTGAGCTGATTGTTGAGGCCGATCGATTCGCTGCGGTCTGGCCCGGAGAAGCCGCCCAAGGCGCCGTTCACGTTGGCCTGGCGGATGACGGTGTAGACGTCCTGCGCCGCGATGCCTGCCGCTGATAACGCCGCCGGGTCCAGCCGGACGCGCACGGCGGGTTTTTCGGCGCCGTTGACCTGGACCTGGGCTACGCCTTCGACCTGGCTGAGGCGTTGTCCCAGGATGCTGTCGGCGGCGTCGTAGATGGTGGCGGGGGACAAGGTGTCGGACGTGAGCGCGATGGTCATGATCGGCGCGTCGGCCGGGTTGAACTTTCGGAAGTAGGGCCGCGTTGGCAGGTCTGCCGGGAGGTCGGAGGTGGCGGCGTTGATGGCCGCCTGCACGTCATGCGCGGCACCGTCGATGTCGCGGTGGATATCGAACTGCACGATGACCGAGGAGCTGCCGACCGAGCTTACGGAGGTAATCTCGCTCACCCCGGCGATCTCGCCCAGCCTTCGTTCGAGAGGGGCGGCGATGGAGGCCGCCATGGTTTCCGGGTCGGCGCCCGGGCGCGCGGCGAACACCACGATGGTGGGGATGTCCACGCTCGGCAGCGGTGCGACCGGCAGGAAGTTGTAGGCCACGCCGCCGGAGATCAGAATCCCGAGGCCGAGCAGGATGGTGGCGACGGGGCGCCGGATGAAGGCCTGGGAGAAGCTCATCTACTCGGCCGGCGCGGGCGCCGCCTCCGTGCGCGCAACGCGGGGGCGGAACCGCTCACGCAGGCGTTCGAAGGCGAGGAAGATGACGGGGGTTGTGTAGAGCGTGAGCAACTGGCTCAGCAAAAGCCCGCCCACGATGGTGACGCCGAGCGGAAAGCGCAGCTCGGAGCCCGATCCGTTTTCGATGACGAGGGGAAGTGCTCCGAGCAGGGCGGCCATGGTGGTCATCATGATGGGGCGGAAACGCAGCAGGCAGGCCTCGGTGATGGCGGGCAATGGCAGGATGCCGCGTTCGCGCTCCGCCTCGATGGCGAAGTCGATCATCATGATGGCGTTCTTCTTCACGATGCCCATCAGCAGCACCACGCCCACCAGTGCCACCAGCGACAGGTCCTGGCCCACCAGCATCAGGGCGAGCAGCGCGCCGATGCCGGCCGAGGGCAGGGTGGACAAGATGGTGACGGGATGGATGGTGCTTTCATACAGCACGCCGAGCACGATGTAGATCACGATGACGGCCGCCAGGATCAGCCAAGGTTCGGAGGCGAGCGAGCTTTGGAATTCGGCGGCGTCGCCGGAATAATTGCCCACGATGGTGGGCGGCATGCCGATGCTGCGCTCGGCGGTGGCCACGGCCGTGACCGCGTCACCGAGTGAAAAACCGGGGGCGAGGTTGAAGCTGAGCGTCACGGCGGGGAACTGCGCCTGGTGCGTGACGACGAGGGGGGCCGTGATCTTTTCGAGCGTGGCGATGGCGGAGAGCGGCACCTGGGCGCCGGCGGTGCCGGGCACGCGCAGGCGCAGCAGGGAGTTGGGGTCGGCCTGCCAGGACGGATCGGATTCCAGCACCACGCGGTATTGGTTGGATTGGGCGAAGATGGTGGAGACCTGGCGCTGGCCGAAGCTGTCGTAGAGCACGTCCTGGATCGCCTGCATCGACACGCCGAGCCGCTGGGCGATGTCGCGGTCGACGCGCACGAACGTGCGGAATCCAAGATTCTGCTGGTCGGTGGCGACGTCCTGCAGGCCGGGGATGGCGCGAAAGGCTTCCAGCAGCTTGGGGCCCCAGATGCCAAGCTCCTGCGCGTCGGTGTCGATGATGGTGTACTGGAACTGGGTGCGGCTGATGCGGGTGCCGATCTGGATGTCCTGGACCGGCTGCATGAACACCGAAAGCCCGGCGATGCCGTTGAGGTTGGCCTGCAGCCTTGCCGCGATCACGGCCGCCGATTTGCGCTGCGTGCGCGGTTTGAGCGCGATGGTGATGCGGCCGGTGTTGGGCGTGGCGTTGATGCTGCCGGCACCCACGAAGCCCACGACGCCGGTGACATCGGGGTCGGCGCGGATGATGTCGGCGGCCTGGGCCTGCAAGGTGGCCATGCGCGGGACAGACACGCTCTGCTCGGCCTCCGTCACGGCCACGATGACGCCGGTGTCCTGCTGCGGCAGGAAGCCTTTGGGGATGACGAGATAGAGCCCGATGGTGCCGAACAGGGTCAGGACGGCCACCACCAGCACCATCGTCTGGTGGCGCAGCGCCCAGCCCAGGGTGCGGGTGTAGAAGGCCAGGGTTGCATCGAAGCCGCGTTCGGAGATCCGCGCGATCAGCCCGGGCCGGTCCTCGACATGCGGCCGCAGGAACTGCGCGCACATCATCGGCGTGAGCGTGAGGGACACCACGGCCGAGACGATCACCGAGACGGAAAGGGTGACGGCAAATTCGCTGAACAGGCGGCCGACCACGCCTGTCATGAACAGAAGCGGAATGAACACGGCGATGAGCGAGACCGTGAGCGAGACGATGGTGAAGCCGATCTGGGCGGCGCCCTTGTAGGCGGCGGCCAGCGGTTTCTCACCGGCCTCGATATAACGGACCACGTTCTCGATCATCACGATGGCGTCGTCCACAACGAAGCCGGTGGCAACGGTGAGCGCCATCAGCGACAGGTTGTCGAGCCCGTATCCCAGCAGCGCCATGACGCCGAACGTGCCGATCAGCGACAGCGGCAGGGCCACGGCCGGGATGAGCGTGGCGCGCCAGGAGCGCAGA
>JBBROR010000284.1:0-4384 GCA_038229175.1 Acetobacterales bacterium
CCACTGCGAGCGCGTGGCCTCCACCAGGTCGTACATGCGCGGCAGCTCGTCATCCAGCAGCTCGTCGTAGTAGCGCATTTCCAGCAACTGGGCATTGGCCACCTCCAGCACATCGGCCACGTCGCTGTCGCCACGCGGCTCGTAGATGAACGCGCGGTCCCAGGTGAGCACCACCAGGTCGTCGGCATAATACGAAAAGCGCTGCCGCAGCAGGTCGGCACGCGCCCCATCCGACAGCATCCGCGTCTCGCCGGACAGCAACGGCACGAGATCGACGCGCTGCAGGATTTCAGCTGCCGTGAACCGGCTGTCGAAATCCTGCACCACACCCATCAGATAGTCTTCGGCAATCGTGGAAAGCGCCGGCTTGACCAGGGCCGCCGCCAGCACGCTGCGCAGATGGGCGAGCATCCGCTCCCAGATCGCCGTCTCGGCGGATTGGCCCACATGGCGGTCCACCGCATTCAATATTTTCGTGTAGTCGTCCCACTCCATATTTGGGGTATTGACGCGCAGCGCCAGCGAAACGGCGCCGAAATCATAAAGCCGCGCCGTGACGCTGGCCTCCACCGGGCCGGTCTCCAGCTGCAACGTCACGGCGTCCAGCATCACGGCCAAAGGCGGCACCCCGAACGCCATTGCTTTCGGAGGTGTGGCGGTCAGCCGGGGGCGGCTGGTGCGGCCAGCAGCGTGGTGCGACCACAGGGCCTCGGCCTGGATCAGATCGATGGCATAGGCCACGTCGAACAGCCGCAGCGCCAGGATATGGCCGTTGGTGACGTGCAGATCGGTCATTTCGGGGGCAGTAACCAGTTCAGCAGGCCGTGGGCCGCGGCTGAGCCGGTGCTGAAACAGCCTTGCAGCAAGTAGCCGCCGGTCGGCGCCTCCCAATCCAGCATCTCGCCCGCGGCAAAAACCCCGGGATGGCCGCGCAGCATGAAGCCGTCATCAAGTGCTGCGAATTTCAGCCCCCCGGCGCTGGAAATGGCGCGCGCCAGTGGGGAAGGGGCGTCCAGCCGGATCGGCAACGCCTTGACGATCTCCGCCAAGGCCCGCGTGTCGCCGGCGTGCAGCGCCTCCTGCACCAGCCCGATCGCCACCGGCGACAGGCCGGCCTTGGAGCGCAGGAAATTCGACATCGACTGGCTGCCGCGCCCCTCGGGCAGCCGCATGGTGAGGTCTTCGAGCGAGAGGTCCGGGCGCAGGTCGAGTATGACGGTAGCGGCGCCATCCGCCGCAATGGCGTCCCGGATCGGGCCGGACAACGTGTAGATGGCGCCGCCTTCGATCCCCGTTGTGGTGATCATCGCCTCGCCCATCGTCGTGTGAGCGCCAAAGGTCAGGCCGATCCGCTTCAGCGGTGTGCCCGCGTGCCTGCCACGGAAAAATTCCGACCATGCAACGGTAAAACCCATGTTGGCAGGAACCAGGGGGGTGATGGCATCAGCCCCGAAATACGCTGTCCACGCCCCGTTTGATCCCAGCCGCGGCCAGGACGCGCCGCCGAGGGCCAGCAGCGTTGCGTCTGGCGTGACGGTTGTGGCGCCATCCGGCGTGTCGAACGCAAGCCCGCCTTCGGCCCAGCCGGCCCATTCGTGGCGGGTACGCAACGTCACGCCCAGCGTGCCAAGGCGGGCCAGCCAGGCGCGCAGCAGCGGCGAGGCCTTCATGGCACGGGGAAACACGCGGCCGGAACTGCCGATAAAGGTGTCCTGTCCAAGCCCGTTCGCCCAGGCGATGAGCGCTTCCGGCGGGTAATCGCCGATCGCCATGGCCAAAGCCGGCGCGGTGGCGGGATAACGCGCCAGGAACCGCTCGGCCGTTTCACTGTGCGTGAGGTTGAGCCCGCCGCGCCCAGCCATCAGCAATTTCCGCCCAGGGGAAGGCATCCGATCGTAGACTGTCACCTGGGCGTGCGGGGCAAGGATCTCGGCGGCCACAAGGCCCGCGGGGCCGGCGCCGATGACGGCGATATGTTTTGGAGTGTCGGACATGCCCGCTACATGCCAGTTCTGCGCCCGCAGCGCCGATGTTTTCTTGCGCAAACAACAAAAGACTGTATAGACCGCGCCTTCCCTGCCAGGGGCGAGGCAGCCTCTGGCTATGCTCACGCGACAATAGTGTCGCGGTCTCCAGACCCGGAGATGGAGCTGAACAACCCAGAGGGAGGCTACATGCCATTATACGAGACCGTGCTGATCGCGCGCAACGACGTGACTCAGCAGCAGGTGGAGACAATTGTCGACACCCTTACCGCCCAGATGGACCTCGATGCCGGCTTCGCCCCGCTCGCCGAAGGCGCGCCTGAGGGCACGACTGTCGAGACCGTGGTGAAGAAGCGCGAATACTGGGGCCTGCGCGGCCTGGCCTATCGCATCAAGAAGAACCGCAAGGGCCACTACATGCTCCTGGGTCTTGACGCGCTGCCAGCCTCGATGAACGAGATGGAGCGTCAGCTTTCGCTGAACGAAGACATCCTGCGCTACATGACCATCCGCGTGGACGCCATTGATGCGGAGGCCCCTTCGGCCATCCTGTCGCGCAAGTCCGACGATCGTGAGCGTGGCTTCCGTGGGCCCAAGCCCGCCGGCCGGTTCGAGAGCGGCCGCAAGCGCGGCTTCGACGATCGTGAGGAATTCCGCGCCCGTGACGAAAGCCCACGCGAAGATTTCGGCAACCTGAACGCCGGGTTGGAGGACTAAGACATGTCAGACACCGCAGACACCAACCTCAACCCCGCCGCCCGCCGCTCCGCCGTGGGCGCGCGCCGGCCGTTCTACCGCCGCCGCAAGTCCTGCCCGTTCTCCGGCCCCAACGCGCCGGTGATCGACTACAAGGACGTGCGCCTGCTCAGCCGTTTCCTGTCCGAGCGCGGCAAGATCGTGCCAAGCCGCATCACGGCGGTCTCCGCCAAGAAGCAGCGTGAGCTGGCCCAGGCCATCAAGCGCGCCCGCTTCCTGGCGCTGCTCCCCTACATCGTGAACTGAGGAGCGGACACATGGCCGCCGTAGAACTGATTCTCATGCAGCGCGTCGACAAGCTCGGTCAAATGGGCGACGTCGTGCGCGTGAAGCCGGGCTATGCCCGCAACTATCTCCTGCCGCAGAAGATGGCGATCCGTGCCAACAAGGGAAACCTGGCGCAGTTCGAAACCCGCCGCGTGCAGTTGGAAGCTGACAACCTCAAGCGTCGCGACGAGGCCGAGCGTGTGGCTGAGCGCATGGCGGGCCTTTCGGTCGTCGTCATCCGCCAGGCCGGTGAGGCCGGCAGCCTGTACGGCTCCGTGTCCTCGCGTGACATCGCCGATGCTGCGGCCGCGGCTGGCCTCACCGTTAATCGTTCGCAAGTGGTGCTGTCCTCGCCGATCAAGGCGCTTGGTCTGGCCACCGTTTCAGTGGTCCTGCATCCGGAAGTGACCTTGGCTGTGACGGTCAACGTCGCGCGCTCGGTCGAAGAGGCAGAGAAGCAGACCCGTGGCGAGCGCGTGGTCGGCGAGATGGAAGAGGCGCTCGAGCTGGAGTCGGACCTCGCGTTCTTCGACCCCAACTCGATGCCGCGTGACGAAGAGGGCTGAACGCACGCAACTGCGTTTGGTTCCCTGAAAAGGCGCGCCGGTGAGAGCATGGCTGCTCCCACTGGCGCGCCTTGTCGTTTTTCGGTCGCGCAACCATTAAAGCCCTGAGCAAGGGGGCGAACGATGCGCGCGATTATGAACCCCATCGTCAGACGCTTCATCACCATCGGCACCTTCCGCGTGCGGTGGCCAGACGGCGCGGTCTCGGTCTACCAAGGCGAAGCGGGCCCAGACGTCACGCTCGTGGTGCGTAACTGGGGCGTGGTGCGCCGGATGCTGCTCAACCCCGCCATGGCAATCGGCGAATGCTACATGGATGGCGGGCTGGAGCCGGTGGGATGCACCATCTACGAGGTGCTCGACCTGCTGATGCGCAACATCGCCGCCGAAGGCTCGTCCCAACCCATCCTGAACGCGCAGATCTGGCTTGGCCGCATCACCCGCCGTCTGGCACAGTGGAACCCGGCCTCACGCGCCCGCGCGCACGTGGCGCACCACTACGATCTCGATGGCCGGCTCTACCGCCTGTTTCTTGACCCCGACCAGCAATATTCCTGCGCCTATTTTCCAAACGGCGACGAAACCTTGGAGCAGGCGCAGATCGCCAAGAAGCGCCACATCGCCGCCAAGCTGCTGCTGGATCGGCCAGGGTTGGAGGTGCTGGACATCGGCAGCGGCTGGGGCGGCCTGGCGCTCACCCTTGCCCGAGACCACGGTGCCCTTGTCACCGGCATCACCCTGTCCACCGAACAACTGGAAGTCTCCCGCGCCCGGGCTGCGGCGGAAGGCCTCAGCGACCAGGTGCGGTTC
>JBBROR010000285.1:0-4379 GCA_038229175.1 Acetobacterales bacterium
ACAGACATCAACGCTGCAACCTCAACAGGAGGGGAGGCCTCCTCCGGCACGGCGCACAGGCCCATGCGAACGCTCCAGCGGCCCAAAGCCGGGCTGGCAGTCACCACCGCGAAAGGGATGGCCACGAGATAGCCCAGGGTGAAAGGCAATGCATACATCAGCAAAGCCGGTGAGATCACCATCAGCGGCAGGTTCACGGCAACTCCAAAAAGCGTCTGTGGCCAGAAGGCCTGTGCAGCCTCTGCCCAGGACACCGCCCGCGCATCACGCGCCTGGCCGCCCCAGCGGGTGGAATGGCCGAGCAACAGGCTGGCGATAAAGCATGCCGTGTTGAACGACGCGATGCTGCTTTGTAGAAGCGAGAACACGATCTCGCACAGGGCGCCAATTCCCATGCGGCCCAGCCCACCGTAGCGGGAACGGCGATGCAGGCTGGCGGCGGTGTGGATGTAGCCGGCCAGTTTCGGCGCCAGGTACATCAGCAGGAAGATCCACCAGATCACCACAAGCATTTCCTGCTTCCCGGCTGCCATGTCCCGCCAGACCCAGGCGGCCAGCGGCAACAGCGCCATCAGCAGCGTCCAGGCGGGAATGCCGCCGAACATCAGGATCGCCCAGAGCAACTGGAACCGGCTGACCGGCTGCAGGCCCCGCATGCCGATCAAACGCACATATTGGAGATTGCCCTGGCACCAGCGTGTGTCACGGTGGATGTAGTCGAGCATCGTGGGCGGATTGTCCTCCCACGAGCCGCCGGCCACCGACTGCAGCCGGACAGTATAGCCGGCGCGGCGCATCAGCACCGCCTCCACCTGGTCGTGCGACAGGATGTGCCCGCCAAACGGCGGCGCCCCCGATAGCACCGGCAGGCGGCAATGCGCGCGGAACGGGGCAATCCGCAAAATCGCGTTATGGCCCCAGAACGGGCCGCAATCATGCGTCCACCAGGCCTGCCCCACCGTGAAGCTGCGCATGCCATGGCGCATGCCGAACTGGAACATGCGTGCGAACACGCTGCGCGCGGGCAGGCCCACCACCAGCCCCTGCACGATGCCGATCCTGGGGTCAGCCTGCATGATACGGACGAGATCTAGGATCGCTTCGCCCGACATCAGGCTGTCGGCGTCCAGCGCCAGCATCAGGTCGAAACCGGCGCCCTGCTGGTCGCAGAAATCCATAACGTTGCCAGCCTTGTAGCCCACATTGTCGGCCCGCCTGCGATAGCTGATCCTCCCGGGCTCCGCATCGCCAGCCTGCCATGCGGCCATTTCGGCCGCTTCCCGCGCCGCGATATCGGGGTCGGAGCTATCGCTCAGGACGAAATAGGCGAACTGCCCCGCAGCGCCGGTGGTATCGAGACTGGCCTGCACGATCCGCAACCGCCCCAACGCTCGCGCCGGATCCTCATTGCGCAAGGTCATCACAACCGCAGCGCGCAGCGTGATCGGCTGCGCCACTCCAGCGGCGCGGCGTCGGGCAAACAGCAGCACCAGCCCAACCGCCCCGTTCCAGAACCCGAGCACGCTCCACGGCAGAAACGCCGCGGCACAGGCGATGACCACAACGCCGAGCACGGAAAAGCCAACCGCATCCGCAAGCGCCGCCAGCAGTGCAAAATAGGTGGCGACGTTGCCCAGAAGGAACGCAAAACGACGCAGGCGCAGGCCTTGGGGGGTGACGGTGGGGATCATTTGCGCTTTTGTCTGAAGATGGAAACGAACACGATGTCGGCAGTTTCGGTCTGGTATCAAGCGCAAGGCGAGGTCGTGCTCCGCAGCGCACCGCTGCCGGAGCCGGGGCCCGGCATGGCGTGCGTGCGCAGCCTGTATTCCGGGATCAGCCGCGGCACCGAGCGGCTGGTGCTATCAGGACTTGTGCCACAGGCGGAAGCGGATCGCATGCGGGCACCGTTGCAGGAAGGTGATTTTCCGTTTCCGGTCAAGTACGGCTACTGCGCCGTCGGCGTCGTCGAAGCCGGGCCGCCTGCCTGGCTGGGGCGCACCGTGTTCTGCCTGCACCCGCACCAGGACCGGTTTCTCGCACCGCTGGCGATGCTGGCCCTGGTGCCAGACGGCGTGCCGCCCCGGCGCGCAACGCTTGCCGCCAACATGGAAACCGCGCTGAACGCGATATGGGATTCCGGCGCCGGGCCAGGCGACCGAATCGCTGTGATCGGCGGCGGCGTGGTGGGGCTGCTGGTGGCGTCCCTGTCATCGCGTCTGCCCGGTGCGGCTGTCACGCTGGTGGATGTAAACGCCACGCGGGCCACCCTGGCTGCTGCGCTCGGCGCCGCCTTCGCCTTGCCCGCGCAGGCGCCACAGGACTGCGACGTGGTCTTTCACGCCAGCGCGTCCGAGGCCGGGCTCGCCACCGCGATCGGCTGCGCCGGGATGGAGGCCAATGTGGTCGAAATGAGCTGGTATGGCGACCGCGCCGTCAGGGTCCCGCTGGGCGGGGCGTTTCACAGCCGCCGCCTGCGGCTGATCGCAAGCCAGGTGGGGCAGGTGGCGGTGTCGCGACGTCCGCGCTGGTCCTATGCGCGCCGCTTGGCCGCAGCGCTCGACCTGCTTCGCAGCGATGCGCTCGATACGCTCGTGGCCGAAAGCATCGACCTCGCTGACGTCCCGAAACTGTTGCCGGCGCTTTTGCAAGGCCCGCCCCTTGGCCTCGCCCCGGTGATCCGTTACCCAGGGGCCGACTGTTTCGCCGTCTGATCTGTCTGGAGGCACGCCGCATGTACGCCGTAGAAGTCCGCGATGCCATCATGATCGCGCATTCCTTGCCCGATCCGTTCTTCGGCCCCGCCGCCAACAAGCACGGCGCCACCTTCGTGGTGGACCTGGCCTTCATGCGCGAAGCCCTCACGGCCCAGAACGTGGTGGTCGATATCGGCGCCGCGCAAACCGCGCTGAAGGCGGTGCTGGGGCCGTTGAACTACCAGGACCTGGACGCTCTTGCGCAGTTTGCAGGCCACCTCACCACCACCGAATTCCTCTGCCGGCATATCTTCGATGAAATGCGCCACGCGATCGGCCGCGGAGAGCTCGGCGCGGGCGCCGAGGCGCTGGCCGCCATGCGGGTCACGTTGTCGGAAACGCATCTCGCCAAGGCTTGGTTCGAGGGGCCAGTGGCGCACCTGGTGGCGCATCCAGTGGCGCACCCGGTCGCAGGGCCGATCGGGGCCTGATGGCTCCCGCGTATTTCGCCATCCCCGGCGATCTGGCAGCGCCCACCGGCGGCTATGAATACGCGCGGCAATTGCTGCACGCGGTGCCGGCCCTGCGGCACATGCAGCTGCCCGGCGGCTTTCCCAACCCGTCCGAGGCCGATCTCACCGTCACCGCCGATCTTCTGGCCGGCCTGTCGTCCGATGCCGTGGTCCTGGTGGATGGCCTCGCGTTCGGGGCCCTGCCGGAACGCTGCCTGGAACCGGTGCGGGCCGCGATCGTGGCCCTCGTGCATCACCCGCTCTGCCTCGAAGCAGGGCTGTCAGCGGAGCGGGCGGCAGCCCTTACGCAGAGCGAGCGACAGGCGCTGACCCATGCGTCCCGCGTGATCGCCACCAGCGCCTCCACCGCAGGCTGGCTTGCCACAATGTTCGACGTGCCCGTGGCCAAGCTCAGCGTGGCCGAACCCGGCACCGAAAAACGCGCGCGCGCGCAACCTGCCGGCGGTCCAACCCGGCTGCTCTCGGTCGGCGCCGTCACCCCGCGCAAAGGCTACAACGTCCTTGTGGCGGCCCTCGCGGGGCTGGTCGCGCAGGACTGGCGGCTGAGCATCGTGGGCGACCTGTCCCGCAATTGCCACCATGTCGCATTGTTGCGCGTAGAAATCGAAAATGCTGGCCTGGCGGGCCGGATAACGCTGGAAGGCGCGGTAGACGAAGCCCGCCTCGAGTCGTTCTATGCAACAGCCGACATCTTCGTCTCGGCTTCGTTGCACGAGGGCTACGGCATGGCGGTGGCATCAGCGATGGCGCACGGGCTGCCGCTGGTGACAACCGACGCCGGTGCCCTGGCCGACACCGTGCCCCCAGGTGCCTCGCTTCCCTGCCAGCCCGGCGACATGCCAAGCCTTCGCGTGGCGCTGGCGCGGATGCTTGATGACCCGGCCTTGCGCGCGTCCTGCGGCGCTGCGTCCTGGGCCGGCGGGCAGGCGCTGCCGGATTGGCATAAAACGGCCGCCCAGGTGGCCGCCATACTCGAATTACTCCAAATTTAGCGGTTCGCTCGCAGGTCGCAGTCGAACAACACATCCCCGTCAGGAAACACATGCACCCGCGTGGCCGGCCGCAGCGCGTCGTGCACCGTCGCGATCGGGTGCAGATCCAGGCCGGGGCGGCCTGAGCCGAGGATCACCGGCGCCAGCAGCACATGCAG
>JBBROR010000286.1:0-4314 GCA_038229175.1 Acetobacterales bacterium
CGCACGGTTGCCCTTGCCGCACCATTCTGCGTCGATGGTGCCAGCCACCTGTGAGCTGACCTGATGAATTTCGAAACCAGACGCGCCACTGGCGTGTTCGCCGCCGGCTTCAGCACGTTCATCAACCTCTACGCCCCGCAGGCCTTCCTTCCCACGTTGTCGGCCGATCTCAACACCTCGCCCACCCAAGCCAGCCTTTCGATCACCGTCACGCTGCTTGCCGTGGCGGTGATGGCTCCTGTGGCCGGCGCGCTGAGCGATCGCCTCGGCCGCAAGCGCATCATCGTGGGCGCCTGCCTGCTCCTGATCCTGCCCACCCTCCTCGCAGCCATAGCCGGCAGCCTGTCACTGCTGCTGATGGCGCGGTTCCTCCAGGGCATGCTGCTGCCGTTCATCTTCACCGTCACCGTGGCCTATGTGGCCGACGAATGCACCGGGCCAGCGGCAATCCGGGTCTCTGGCATCTATGCCTCGGGCACCATCTTCGGCGGCTTCATGGGCCGGTTCATCGGCGGTCTGGTAGCCGACGCCAGCGGCTGGCGGTCAGTGTTCCTGGTTCTGGCGGCGCTGACCGCCTGCCTCACGCTGTTCATCGCCTGGGTTCTGCCGCGCGAGCAGCGGTTTCGCCCGGTGCAGGGGGGCCTCACCGCAACGCTGATCGCCTATCGCGACCATCTGCGCAACGGCCGCCTGTTGGCCACCTGCCTGCTCGGCTTCGGCATGCTGTTCTCCACCGTTGCCACCTTCACCTTCGTGAACTTCCACCTCGCAGATCCACCGTTTTCCCTGTCTCCGTCTTCGCTTGGATCGGTGTTCGCGGTCTATCTGCTGGGCATGATTACCACACCATTGGCCACCCGCGCCGCGGTAGGGATCGGCCGAACATGGGCCTTGCTGGCAGCTCTCGCCGTCTCGGCCACAGGCATCATCCTCAGCCTGTCCGCCTCGCTCGCACTTGTGATTTCAGGCCTGGCACTGGTTACCGGCGGGTTGTTCGTGGTCCAGGCACTGTCGCTGGGCTTCATCGGCGCCATCGTGCCAAGGGCGCGATCCTCGGCGGTGGGCCTGTATGTCACCACATTCTACATCGGCGGCGCCGTGGGCGGCGTGGCACCAGGCTGGCTCTACCACCACGCCGGCTGGCCCGGCGTAGTTGGAATGATTTTGGCCGTCTTGACCGCCATGGCATCCACGGGCTGGGTGTTCTGGCGACGCATTTGATCAATCTTGGGGTTTCAGTCCGCGCAGACGCACCATATCGTAGGTCACTCAAAAACGCTCCAGCGAGGCTGCCCTGTCATGAACGCACCGTTTGATCACGCCCAGCTCTCCGAGGACCGTTTCGCCATCGGCCAGTCGGTCTCGCGCACCGAGGATCCCGTCCTGCTGCGCGGCGAAGGCCGCTACACCGATGACCTGAACCTTCCCGGCCAGCTCTACGGCGTGATCGTTCGCAGCCGCGTCGCCAACGGCATGCTGACGGCGCTGCACACCGAAGAAGCACGCGCCATGCCGGGCGTGCGCTGCATCATCACCGAGGCCGACCTGAAGGCAGCCGGCATCAAGCCGATGCAGGCCAACGTCACCGGCGCCAACCGCAACGGCCTGCCCTCCCCCAAGCCCGTGCAATACGCCCTTGCCGGCACCCGCGTGCGCTATGTGGGCGACCCCATCGCCATGGTGGTGGCCGAGACCTCGAAGCAGGCACGCGACGCCGCTGAATCCGTCTTTGCCGAAATCGACGCCCTGCCCGCCGTCACCGACGCCCGGGCTGCCGACGCCGAAAGCGCCCCCTTGGTGCACGACGATGCGCCGGGCAACCTCGTGCTGGATTTCCATTACGGCGACACCGAAAAGGTCAGCGCCGCCTTCGCCGCCGCAGCGCATGTCACACGGCTGGAAATTCGCAACAGCCGCGTGGTCGTCGCCGCCATGGAGCCGCGCTCGGCCATCGCCGATTTTGACGCGCAAACAGGCGCCTACGTCATGCGCATGGGCTGCCAGGGCGTCTTGGGCATGCGCAACGGCCTGGCCGGCATCATGGGCGTGGGCCAAGACAAGATGCGGGTGCTCACCGGCAATGTCGGCGGCTCCTTCGGCATGAAGGCCTCGGTCTATCCCGAATACATCTGCCTGCTTCTTGCGGCAAAGCAGCTCGGTGCCCCCGTCAAATGGACCGACGACCGTTCCGACAGCTTCCTGTCCGACAGCCACGGCCGCGACCACGACATGACCACCGAGTTGGCGCTGGACGCCGAGGGGCACTTCCTCGCCTTGCGCGTCACCGGTTACGGCAACATCGGCGCCTATCTCTCCAACGCCACCACCATCCCGCCCACGTCCAACACGGTGAAGAACATCATCGGCGTCTATCGCACGCCTCTCGTTGAGATGTCGTCGCGCTGCATGTTCACCAACACCACCCCTGTTGGCGCCTATCGCGGTGCCGGCCGCCCCGAGGGCAACTACTACATGGAGCGCCTGGTCGAGACGGCGGCCCGCGAAATGGGCATCGATCGCATCGAAATCCGCCGCCGCAACCACATCGCGCCATCAGCCATGCCCTACACCGCGCCCTCTGCCATGATTTATGACAGCGGGGATTTCGCAGCCATCCTGGACGACGCGCTGATCGCCAACGAGTGGGATGCCTACGCCGCCCGTCGCGCCGAAAGCCGCAGCCGTGGCCTCATCCGTGGCCGCGGCATCGGCCACTACCTCGAAGTCACCGCAGCCGCCAGCAGCGAAATGGGCGGCGTACGTTTCGAGGCGGACGGCACCGTCACCATCGTCAGCGGCACGTTGGACTACGGCCAGGGTCACGCTGCCCCCTTCGCCCAGGTCCTCGCCCACCAGCTCGGCGTGCCATTCGAGAAAATCCGGCTTATCCAGGGCGACAGCGACCAGCTCATCGCCGGCGGCGGCACCGGTGGCAGCCGCTCCATCATGCAATCCGGCAGCGCCATCGTGGCGGCCAGTGAAAAGGTGATCGAGAACGGCACCCTGGCCGCCTCGCAGGTGTTGGAAGCCGCCGCGTCGGATATCGAGTTCAGCCGTGGCCGCTTCACCATCGCCGGCACCGATCGCAGCATCGGCATCATGGAGCTCGCCGAAAAGATCCGCGGTGGCCTCACACTCGCCGATGGCAGCCCGGCCGTGCTCGACGCCCAGCTTGTCTTCCCGGGCGTTCCCTCCGCCTTCCCCAACGGCTGCCACATCGCCGAGGTCGAGCTTGATCCGGAGACCGGCGTCATCGAGGTGGTGAAATACGACACGATCAACGATTTCGGCGTGCTGGTGAACCCGATGCTCGTCGAAGGCCAGGCCCATGGGGGGATCGTCCAAGGCATCGGCCAGGCCCTGCACGAAGCCACCCACTACGACGAAGACGGCCAGTTCCTCAGCGGCTCCTACATGGACTACCAGCTCCCCCGCGCGTCGGACCTGCCCGGCATGTCCTTCGGCAGCCACCCGGTGCCGGCCCGCAGCAACGGTCTCGGCGTGAAGGGCTGCGGCGAGGCCGGATGCGCCGGAAGCCTGCCTGCTGTCATGAACGCTGTGGCCGACGCCCTGGCCGAATTCGGCATCGCGCATATCGACATGCCCGCCACACCGCAGCGCGTGTGGGCGGCGATCCACGCAAAAAAGGCAGCCTGATCGGACGCCTGCGGACAGACAATCGGCGGTCCCCAGTGGACCGGAGCGCCAGATGATGGCACTCCGGTCCCGAGGGTGCCCAGTCACATTATGAAAAATCGGCTGAACCGATACGCCATCGTGTTGGCACTACTCGTCAACGGCTGTGCCCTGCCGTCCCAACCGCCCCAGACCGACATCGTCGACCACGGCGCCAGTCGGATGGTCGTCTCCGCGAATCCGCTCGCCACCGCAGCCGGCCTCGACATCCTGAAATCCGGCGGCAGCGCGGTCGATGCCGCAATCGCCGTCCAGGCCGTGCTCGGCTTGCTGGAACCCCAGGCGTCCGGCCTGTTGGGCGGCAGCGTTACCCTGGTCTGGGACCCCAAAACCGGCGACGTCGAGAGCTATGACGGCATGGCAACCGCACCCCGCGCCGCCACGCGTTCGCTCAGCCTTGGTCGCAGCGGCACCCTGCTGGACCCTCGCACCATGGCGTTCAGCCCGCGCTCGGTCGGCGTGCCCGGCGTGCTGCCGGCCCTGTGGGAGGCACATCGCGCCTACGGAATTCTGCCTTGGGCCAGCCTGTTCGCCACAGCCGAGCGGCTGGCTCGAGACGGCGCACCAATGCCGAGCCAGCTGCATGCCGCCCTGGTCGAGCCCGGCGCTGAAACGGCG
>JBBROR010000287.1:0-4284 GCA_038229175.1 Acetobacterales bacterium
CGGCCTTCATCGCGTCCACGGCCATTCTCATTGGCGATGTCTCTGTCGGGCCACGATCGAGCGTGTGGTTTCACTGCGTGCTGCGCGGTGACACCAACTTTATCCGTGTCGGCGCGCGGTCGAACATCCAGGACGGCACGATCGTGCATGTGGCGGCCGGCACGTTGCCGACGTTGATCGGTGATGATGTGACGATCGGCCATGCCGCGATCATCCACGCGTGCACGCTGAACGATCGTGCCTTCGTCGGCATGGGCGCCACCGTGCTGGATGGCGCGGTGATCGAGGAAGGCGGGCTGCTGGCGGCCGGAAGCCTGCTGCCACCGGGCAAGCGGATCGGGGCCGGAGAGCTGTGGCAGGGTTCGCCCGCACGACTGGTGCGCGTGATGACGGAGCAGGATCGACATCGGTTCGGCCTCAACGCGGCGCATTATGCCGAGCTTGGAGCGCGATATCTGGCGCAGGGCTGAGCGGCGCCGGGCCGTGGCTGGGTTCGCCGTCCGATCCGGATCTCGCGGTCAGCGCGGTTACAATGGGTGGTTCGACCGACCTGGTTGGCCAACTGTGTTATACTGCCTAGAAGCTCTGGCTCGGCAGGCGGAGCATGATCGCATGAGGTTCGTCATCGCCGGGATCGATCTGTCGTCCCGGCGCTTCCACATCCTGGGCTTCGCGGCCTTGGCGCTGGCGATCGCCGTCATTTTGCTGACGGGAAAGCCTATGTGGCTGACCGGCGATGAGCCGCGCTATCTGATGTACGCTTATTCGCTGCTGCATTATGGCCGCTTTACGATGAGCCTGGGCGAGTGGGTCCCGTTGTATCAGGCAGCGACAGGCAGCGTGCCGGCCGATCTGCCTGTCGGCGGGAACGGTATGATACTGATGCATGGCGTCTATCTGCCGGCGTTGCTTGCGCCGCTCTCGGTCTTTGGCCTCGCGGGGCTGCGCCTTGCCACTATGGTGGCGGGGCTGGTGGGGCTGTTCTTTCTGCTGCGGATCTGCCGGCGGGTAGCGGGGCCGGGGGCGGCCCTGATGGCGACCGCCGTGGCGGGACTTTCGATTCCGCTGCTGCCCTACCTGCATCTTTTCTACATGGAGACGTTTCTGTTCGCGCTGGTTGCGTTGACCTGGGATCGGCTGCAAACGCAGGTCCGGACGTTGGGCGGGGACCTGCTGACATCGGTGCTGATCCTGGCTATTCCCTTCGCGCATATGCGGGGCGCTGTCGTGGCGGCGGCTCTTTACGCGATGCTGTTGCTGATGCTGTGGCGCGGCGGGTATCGGCGGCGGGCGGTGGGGTTCGTGGGTTTGGCCGGGCTGGCGCTGGGGCTGCTCGTCGGCTTTAACTTGCTGATCTACGGTGTGGTGACGGGGCCGGTGAACACCGCGCGACCGCCGATGCCGTGGGAATGGTTTTCCGTGGTCTCTATGCAATTGTTCAATGTGCGGCATGGGCTGATTGCGTTCGGGCCGGTCTGGCTGCTTGGCTATGCCGGGCTGATCGCCGGTGCGCTTCGGGGGCAACGTATCGCAGGGCAGGGGCTGGTGCTGGCGGTGTTGGCGGGGCTGACCGGCATGGGTGTCAATCCTGGCGAGTGTTGGCCGGCGCGGTTCTGGGTGCTGTCGATCCCGATGCTGGCGGTGGGGCTTGCGGCCACCTGGGAGCTCGGCCGCAGCCGGCTGTCGCGCGGTATCGTGGTGGTCCTGATCTGCATCACGATGGTGAATACCTGGCTGTTCATCAACGTGCCGAACATGTTGGTGGAGAATAGGCAGACGACGGCGACGTATCAGCGCTTTTTCGACAAGATCGGGATTTTCCATCCCGGGCTGACGCTTCCCGTTGAACTCAGCGACGCCGCCGATACGGATGCCGCGCGCGATATGGCGATCGGATCGGCCATCTTCATTCTGCTGGTATGCGCTGGGCTGCGCTCCCGTCGCTCGTTGGCGGCGCTGCCGGCGGCGCTGCTTGTGCTGGTGGCACTCGACCTCACCCGCGTGGCGGTGGTGCCGAAGGATCAATATACGTTGACGAAAGGTGTTGCCGATTATTCCGTGATGTTTGCCCAGCCGATGCCGTGGGTTTATGTGCAGACGGGCAACAACTGGGAAACCTGGTTCGTGGCACCGGATTTTCCGACCTTTTCGGTGACCACCACGGGCGCCGGCGGACAGACCTTGCACACTCGGCTTGATGCCAACCAGGTGATTTCGGCTTCTTGTGCCGGCGATGTGGCGGCCATTGCGGTGTCTGCCAGCGGTGCATACACATTCGAGCCTGCACTGGCGGCCAGATTCGTCGTCTACCGGTCTCGTTCCGTGTTGCGAAACCTGATCAGTCCGCTGAGAGGAAAGTGTTGACCCGACAACGCGAAAGCACGGAATTGCCGGTTATTCTGGCCCTTCTGGCCTTGGTTTATACCTATGGCTATATGACGCATTCGGCATTGCCGGGGAACAATCCTGCGTATCCGTTGGGTTGGTTTGGCTGGTTCGACCAGTCGATGTATTTGCGTGCGGCGCGGGCATTCTCCAGCTTCGACATGGATGTGGCCAAGCATTGGTATCCACCTGGCTATGCGCTGTTGGGCGCGCCATTCAGTCGCACCATGCCGGGCCACCTGTTCTTTTTCGTCGACCTCGCCTGCTTCGGCGCCGCCTTTCTTGGCTTTGCTTCGTTTGCAGGGCGGTTCGGGGTGGGACGTATCTGGGCGGTCGCGTTGTTTTTGTTGCCGCTGCTCGATCGCCGGCTGGTGGATGCGTGGGTGGTGCCGTGGAGCTCCACGCCCACGGCCGCGCTGCAATGGGGGCTGCTGGCGCTGGTGGCGGCGCATGTGATGGCCGAGCGTGTGGTGGTTTGGCGTGCCATACTGATCGGCGCAATGGCAGGGCTGGTGATTGTCTTCCGGCCCACCGACATCGTCGCTGCCGGGGTAGCGGTGGCCTGTGCTGGGTTGTTCGACCTGATCCATCGCCGCCGATGGGAGGGACCGGCCGCTATATTGGCTGGCGGGACGGTCGTCGTGCTGTTTTATGTGGCGCTATACCTGCGCATCTATGGGCTGCATCTTAGCGGCTATCTTAGCAATTCGCAGAAGCTGGGTTTTTATTACGACACCCTAGGCTTCAAGGCCTTCACGCTGCTGATGGACCCGCGCGCCTGGTTCGGAGTGGACCGCGATCACTGGCACGAAGGCCTGTTCCAGCGGGCGCCTTGGCTGGTGTTCGGGTTGGGCGGCATGCTGGTGGCGTGGTTCACGGTGGCGGCGAGACATCGCTTGCTGCTGGCAGCGCTTATTTTTGGCATCGTGCTGAGCACTGTGAATTATCTCGCCTATATCGACCTGCTTGCCACGGGCATCTGGCGCTATGGCAACGTGCATTATTTGAAATGGGCGTATCCCGGCATGGCCCTGCTTGGCTTTCTGGTAGTGCGCGAGATGGTGGTGGGTCGTCGGCGTCTGGCGGTTGGCGGATGTGTGGCGGCGTTGCTGCTGTGCTGTCTGCGCGTGGTTCCGCGGCCGACGGTGGACGGGGAGCCGTATCGAATGGCCCTTCTGGCCGGGCCGCGCGCGGACTGGGGACAGGCCTATTTCGAACTGCCGCTGCTGCACGACGATCTCGGCCCGCTTCCCACCGTGGAGGCGGCGCGGGCGTTTCCGCTCGAAGGCGGCATCCGCGTGCTGGCCATCCGGCGCGACCTGCAGGGCCCGCTCGGATGGGTGCAAGGCGATGGTCTCGGTGCCATAGACGGTCAGCGTCGTTTCAAGGCGGTCGTGGAGTTTGGCTTGCCTTGCTTTATCTTTTCTCGATTTTGCCCGAAGGGCACGATGTCTGCGGTTGAACCGTAAAGGCAGCGACTGGTCGGGGAATGGCGCTGATCAGTTGATCTGCACCCGCACATACGACCCCGGCGCCGCCTCGATCCCCTCGGCCGGCGTGCGGGCAGGCACCAGGGCGCGCCCGGAAGGTCCGCCCTGCGCCGTCACCCAGCGCTGCCAGTCCGGCCACCACGAGCCGGCGATCTCGGTGGCCCCCTGGAACCATTCCTCCGCGGTATCAGGCAGGTCGGTGTTCATCCAATGGCTGTATTTGCCACCCTCCGGCGGATTGACCACGCCTGCGATATGGCCGGACGCCGCAAGTACAAATCGGTTCTTGCCGCCGAGCAGCTGGGTGCCGGTGTAGGTCGTCTTCCAAGGTGCTATATGATCCTCCCGCGTGGACAGAAAATAGGCCGGGGTCTTGATGGTGCCGAGATCGATCGGCGTGCCGTCCAAC
>JBBROR010000288.1:0-4282 GCA_038229175.1 Acetobacterales bacterium
ACGGCTGCCCAGCACCAGGGCGGTGGCCGCCGTCACAACCTCGTCGCCGTTGCGCCCGGCCACCAGCAGGATCGACGCCAGGGAGTCGTTGGGGTTCGCAATGACAGCCACCAGCGGGCCATTGATCGGCGGCAGGTAGTTCGCACCCCGCCCTTCGCCGGCAACCACCACCATCACGGCGTTGCCTTCGGGCGGCACCTCTGACCTTACCGGGAAATTGGCGCCGCGGAAGGCCGCCTGGGCACCAAACCAAGACGACAGCATGCCGGACGCCTTCAGCGCCTCGTTGCCCGGCTGGTCCGACATCACGAACGGCAGCGTCAGCAGCAAACGCTCCCGCGAGTCGTAGAACGGCAGCGGCAGACGCGACAGGTCACGCTGCGGCGGCAGCCGCTCAAGCGTCAGCGTCAGCGTGGATGTGTCATAGATCGTGGCCCACAGCAGGCCACTCAGCGGGTCGTTGCATTCCGGCGTGTAACGGCCGGTGAAGCGGAAATTCAGCCGGTTGAAATCCTGAAAGAACACCGGGCTTACCGGCATTTCCATGGTGAAGTTCGGCTGGTTGCGGTTGGTCGGAATGGTCCCGACATACTGCTCGTTGAGGGTCACGGTCACGTTGCTGAATTCTGGGATCAACGCCGGCGATGTCGCACCGGTCATGTTCAAGGTGGCGCCGGTCACCACCTCGTCCGCACGGATGCCGAACTCCACACCCTGCAACTCGCTGGTGCCGCGCAACGCAAGCGCGCCAGACGCGCCGAGCTGGCGAAGATTGAACACAACGCGACGCACGCCGGGCCGCGTGGTGTCGACCACGGCGGCCGGGTCGGCCACCGGCGCGTTGGGAGCCACCATGGGCGACACAATCGCGGCCGGCGCCACAGGCGCAGCCGGCGCCTGCGTCGCGATGGACGGCACCGCCGAAGGCAGCGGGCGAACAGTGGTTTGCGCCAGCGCCGCGGACGACAAGAGAGATGACGCGAACAAAGACGACGCCACCAGCATCACCGCAAGCGTCGAAGGTCCGGCCACAGCGCCTCCGCGGGCGCCCAACTGGCCACCCTGTGGCCCGCCCACCGCCGGACTTCCGCCCGGCCCGGGCGTGGACTGCGCGCGCTCGTCACGCGGCCTGAACAGGCCACCGATCGACACCAGGACGCGCCAAAGGCTGGCAAGCGGCCGGTCCACCGGGAAGGCGGACCAATCGGTCCAGGCATCCGCGCGACCGAACACGGCCTGCACCACCCGCGCCTCCTCCTCGATCGACGTCGGCTGCCAACGAACCTGCATGGATTGCGCCTCCCAACGAAGCACCCGGGCCGGCACCATCAGCGGCGCATCGCCAAGCACGAATTCAATATCGACGTCGGCGCCATCCACGAACCCCTCCGGCCGCTGCGCCAGCATGGCACCACCGCCCTGAGACATATCACGCGTGGTGGCGGCCACGATCCGTCCGTCGGGCATGTGCACCGAGACCGGAATACTTGATGTGATGCGGGCGCGAGACCGGATCTGGCGCGTCTCACGTCCCACCGCCAGCGCGGCAAGCACCACCAAAAGGCTCAACGACGACCAGATGGTGTTCAACAGCAACGCCTGGAACACCAGCGTCTCAGTGTGGAAGAAGATCATCGACACAAAGCCGCGGAACACGCCGGCGATCAGCAGGAAGGCCAAAATCAGGTTCGGATACACCGCGCCCAGATCGAAGAAGCCGTTCTCCAACAGGCCGCCTTTCGCCGTCACGTTGAATTTGCCGCGGCGTGGCGAAATAAGCGTCGAGACTGTCACGCGCACCAGGAACAGCGCCAGCACCGTCTCGTAAATCTCGGACCAGAACGAATGGCGCCAGTTCTGCTGAATCCGCGAGTTCGTCGCCACCGAGTGGAAGATATGCGGCAACGCGTAGGCGGTGATGGCCAACGGCGAGGCGGTGATGATGTTCTGCCCGGCCAGCAGGTAGGCCAAAGGCGAGGTCAGGAACACCACGCGGGGCAGCGCGAACAGAAAATGGCCCATTGCCTGAAAGTAACAGATGCGCTGGCCCAGCGAGAGACCCTTGCCGAACAGCGGATTGTCGATCCGCAGGATCTGCAGCATGCCGCGCGCCCAGCGCACGCGCTGGCCGATATGCAGCGCCAGGCGCTCGGTGGCCAGCCCCGCCGCCAGCGGCAGCTTCAGATACACGCTGTCCCAGCCCTCGCGATGCATCTTCAACATCGTGTGGGCGTCTTCCGTTACGGTCTCGACCGCAAAACCGCCAATGCTGTCCAGTGCGTCGCGGCGCAGCACGGCGCAGGAGCCGCAGAAGAAGCAGGCGTTCCAGTAGTCGTTGCCGTCCTGGATCAGCCCATAGAACATGTTGCCCTCAGACGGCACGCGTGTGCCGGCCGTCAGGTTCCGCTGATAGGGATCGGGCGAATAAAAGTGATGCGGCGTCTGCACCAGCGCCACGTTTGGCTCTGCCACCATCCAGCCCATGGTCAGTTGCAGGAACGCACGCGTGGGGATGTGGTCGCAGTCGAACACGGCAATATATTCACCGTCCGTCTTGGACATGGCGCTGTTCAGATTGCCCGCCTTGGCGTGCAGATTGTTGTCGCGGGTGATGTAGCCGATGCCGCAAGCCTCGGCGAACTGGCGAAATTCCTCGCGCCGTCCGTCATCGAGCAGCCAGATCTTCATCTTCTCGCGCGGCCAATCCATGGCCATGGCGCCCAGGATCGTGGCGCGCACCACAGTCATCGGCTCATTGTACGTCGGAATGAACACGTCCACGTTCGGCCAGGTGGACGGATCGCCCGGCAGCGGCTTGGGCTTGCGATCCAGCGGCCAAACGGTCTGAATATAGCCGAGCACCAAGGTGGCGATGGCATAAAGCTCCGCCATCACAAGGCCGGTGCCCAACACGATCTCCAGCGGACGCTGGAAATCCAGCGTCTCGGTCATGCGCCAGTACAGATAGCGTATGGACACCGAGAGCGACAGCACGACCAGGAACAAGGTGACGCTCTTGCCTGGAAAACGATTGGCAACGAGGAAGATGATGGCGGCGCCCACCGCAAAGATCGCTTGCTCGCGCGGCACCAGGGGAACGGTCGCCACAGCCAGAATGATCGCAGCACCGATTGCTCCGACCAGAATATCCAGGCCTTTGGCTGCAAAGAACGGGCTCGTCCGGCCACTCCGGCGCGGTGCCGCATGGCCCTCGGTGGTCGTGGTGCTCATCGTTCATTTTCCAGGGCGTCGGTCAATCGGGCATTCGGCTTCGGCGACGCAAGCGCCTGGCGGGTTCGCCAGCCGCGCACGAAGAAGCTTGCAGAAATAAAGTCGGTAACGGTCCGGCGTAACGCAGGCAACAGGCTCCCCATGACCCTAGCGGTTTGCGCTGAGGTCGAACAGAGCGCAAAATCCATGAAATCAAGGCTGATACCGCAGAACCTATTGATCTCTGCAGCAAACATGCCCGAGCGGCGGCCCTGCAACGAGGATACGCCGAAGAAATATCCGAGCTTCAATCTGTCGTCAGGATTAGACGATATTTGCGACGAACGACCGCTCGCAAAGTAGTTTACGATGCCCGATTGCTCAAAATACAATGTTACAGCGCAGTCAACGATTCTTTCGGGAAACCACTCCGCCATTCTGCCCGAATTCCCGCTCAAAAAGCGGCGCTGCCTGACCACGCCAAATCTTGCATACATTTTTTTTCCGCAAGTGCGAAGGGCTACAGACGCCGAAACATTTTTTGTTCATCGACTTCGACCGGAGCAGGCGGGTTTGGCACCGTTGCGGCCGCGACCTGAGCCGTTCGCGCCAGCCGCGCATACATGTCCGCCAGCGTTCCAAAGGGTTGCGGATAAGGGGTTGTCTCAACCTGCGCCGGCGATGGCGGGGAGGACCGCGACGCTGCCGCCGGGTGGGGGGACATCTGGGCCGCCAATTGGGACGCACGGGGCGGCGGGGCCGGGCGATAGGCGGGTTGCGCCGCCGAAGGTATCACGACCGGTGCTGCAACCTTTGGCGCGGCTGCCACCGGCGGTGCTGGAACCCTGGCCGGCGCCACTGGAGCCGCAACTGTCGGTTGTGCAATCGAAGGAAACGCCGTAGGCGGGATCGACGCAGCTTGCACAGCCGGCGGCGTGGCAGGCGCGGAAGCAGCAGGCGGCAACGGAAATGTAGCAGCCGATGCACGCGCCTGCGTCCCAACGATCGGGTCACTCTCTGGCGGCAGTGGCGGCCGCGCCCCAGCGTTTTCAGCCGCCCGCTCCGCCGGGTG
>JBBROR010000289.1:0-4280 GCA_038229175.1 Acetobacterales bacterium
GCGTTGACGAGCAACGTGTTCACGGTCGCTGGCTTCATGGCTTGTATTTCGCTGTGGCATCCCGCGTCAGAAAGCTTCGCGGCGACACGCCGGCGCCCATAAGCCATACGCTATACATCGCACCGGCCTCCATGCCCTCCAGCGAGATCGACGGCGCCGGTTTGCCGTCACAGGCCGCATGGATCTTGGCAGTGACGGGATTGACGCTGCGGGCCTTGGCGGCCCCGGCGGCCACGTCCGGGAACACCACGGGACCATCAGGATCGATGGTCAGCGATGCCGCGGCGCACGAAGTTGCGTTATAGAAAGAAAGACGCGCCCGGCTCTGGTTGAATTCGGTGTTGTCGATAACCGGCACGACCACCAGCCCCTTCGCAGCATCACTCTCGATCAGCACCGTGACATAACTGCCAGCATCGGCCCTGATGCTGGCCTTCACGCTGCGGGTGCCGGCCTGAACGTCAATCGAAAGCAAGCGCCCGGCAACCTTCTCGATGGGCAGGAACGGCGACACCCTTTGTGCACCAGCCGTACCCAGCTGCTGCACGCCCACAAAATCCGGCTTCACAGTGATCGCCAAGTCGGCAGCGTTGACGAATCTCACGTAGGCCGAACCGGGAGGCGGCAGGGGGTCATAAACCTGATTCTGCGCCAGCGCAGCTTCGGAAAAGCCCATCATTAAAAAGCCCGCTGCCAGCATCCTCTGACCGATCTGGCAATGATGGCTCATAACTTTACCGCAGCAGCCAGGTCGGCCAGGAAGGCATCAGGCGGCATCGCGTTCTCGCGCAGGGCAGATTGAAGGTCGGGCATCAGTTCCATGTCGATCTCCAAAAAGTTCCAAACAATCGCACGTGGCCGCTGCCTTTTAAATGACTCACTGGTAACATATCCCAGCAACGTTTTATAAGGCCCAACAAGATGAACTCGCCAAACAAGTTCCACCGGACGGTTCAGTTGATTAGACAGCATTTCCGCAAAATTATATTTGGGCTGCATATAACTGCTGCCGACCACTACAACATCAGGTCTATCTTCGTCTAGCAGAAACGCCTTTCCCTTGTTGACGACAACCTCGTGCACCTCAAAGATCTCGTCTGGATGCTCTTTTCGTTCCTTTGGTGGCAACACCGAGGACAAATCGCTTTTATAATGCACTTTTTTTATTGCTGGACCAACGATGGCACCGGGTCGTGGACTTTTTGGCAGCTTTAGCTGGGCGGTCATTTCCCGGCCGATCACCTTTGCCGCCGCTTCAGCAGCCAACGCAGTCCAGTGGGTATCGTTTTTAAACCAAAGATTATCACCCGGTTTCGCCTTCAGCATGTCATCGAACACTGAGGCCAAATCGGGCACGATTGCGCCAGACTTCCGCAAACTCTCCAGGGACACGGCGTATCGCCGCTCGGCATCAGAATTAAACCGAAAGTCCTCGGGCAGGAAAGCGCGGTAGATGCGAGACTTGGCCGGCACGAACACCAGTGCCACGTCGATCTTCGCGGCACGCAAAATTTTTATCGCCTTGTCGATGACCTCGATTACCTTGCTGATCTGAGCGAAATCGGTGCGCCGCGGGTCATCCCACACCAGGTACAGCCAGTCTTGCTGGCCAATGACAGTACCCTTTGTGATTTGCATTGCATGACCATTGCCAGACAGGGCCCCGGCTGCGATGGCGGTCGCTGCGGCCATCAACGTCCGGCGTGAAATCGCTCGGCCCGCCCCCCCCTTCGGTATGGCCAAGCCCGTCGCCTGCGAAACAGCCTCTTCCATCTTCAACCCTGACCTCAGCTAAGTTTCAGCTACCGACGGCCTTGCGCACCGCATCGAGAAAAGACTGTGGAGCGATAACGTTCTGCCCCCAGCCGTCTTTCCGATCGGATGGTATAATCATATCGGTTTCGTGGAAATTCCACACGATTACCGCGGGCTTGCGTTTCTTGAACGCGTCGGACGCGAAATATGACAGCAGCGTCTGATAAGGGCCATACTGATGCACCTTCCACACCAGTTGCACCGGGCGATTGAGCTGGTTGGACAGCATCGCCGAGAAGCCGAAGCGCGGCTGCATGTAGCTGTTGCCGATCACCACCACGTCGGCCTGCTCGTCGTCGAGCAGCCCGCCGCCGGACGCCGGCGCCGCAGACCGCAGCGGATAGGTCTCAAGCGGATATCTCGCAGCATCCGCCGGCGGCAGCAGCGCGGCCAGATCGTTCTTTTCCTGCGTCATCGTGGTGGGCGCGCCGAGCTTGGTGCCGGGCTGCGCGCTGGCCGGAAGCTTCAGCTTCTCGCGCATGTCCTTGGCCATCGCGGTCGCCGCCGCCTCGGCGCCGCTGGCGTTCCAATGCGTGTCGGCCTTGAAGAACACCGGCTGGGCCGGCTGCGCCTTGCGTAACGCCACCAGCGGCGCGTTGAGGTCAGGCACCAAGGTGCCGAGCGCGCGCAACTGTGTCAGCGATTCGCTGTAGCGACGCTCTGGATCGGGCGCGAACCTGAAATCGTCCGGCAGCATTTCCTGATAGACGCGCGACTTCACCGGGGTCAGCGCGAACACGATCTGGATATTGGCCTTCTTCATGATCTCGACGGCCTGCGCCACCACGTCCACCACCGGCTTGATGCGCTTGAGATCGACGCGACGAACCTCGTCCCAGATCGGGAAAAGCCAGCCATCCTTGCCGATCGCCACCAGATTGACGATCATGGCATGGGCTGCCCGCGGCATCAGCGACGTGGCAAGCGCCGTGCTGAACCCACACAGTGCGGCCCGCCGCGACATCGTGATCTTGTCACCATCTGCCAAGTGAAGCATCGAAATCGCTCTTCCGTTGTAATTTCGAGCAATCTAGAAGCGCGGGTTCAGGTTGGCAACTATCCCAACCCCAACCAATGCCAGTAACGACCCTGTTAGGCCGCTTCTTCAATCATGGAAAATTAATAGATTTTCAAACCCGCAAAACGCAAGCTTACGTTTGATATTCGCCGTGGGCGGAGTTGGCATCCCGTACCGGATTCGAACCGGTGTTAGCGCCGTGAAAGGGCGCCGTCCTAGGCCTCTAGACGAACGGGACACTCGCGACGACGAGATCGCCAGCGTGCGAGGCGCTGATCGCAAGAATGCGACACAGCGAGCGCGAGCTGGTGGGTTAGCCGAGGCAACTTCCCCGGTCAAGCTTGTCGTCACGACGCGAGCTTGGCTGCGTCCACAATCATGAAGCCCGGCGTCACGCGGCCGTTCCACCGATCCGCCCGCAGATGCCCCGCCACATTCAGCGCCATCCCGTCGCGCGCCAGCAACGTGGCCGCCAAAGCGCCGTCACCCGCACGGAACATCACCGATTTCAGCCGCGGGCCGCCCCCCTCGCCCTCCAACATCACGCGCAACGTCTTGCCCTCCTTGCCGATACGCTCGGCATGCGCCACCCGTACCCTGGGCAGCACCAGCACCGGCTCCTCGTTGCCGGCCCCAAACGGCGCCAGGCGGCCAATCTGCTCGGCCAACTCCACCGTCGCCCCACCCACCGCAAGCGTGCCCTCGATCCGCAGATCCGCCGCCCCCGGCAAATCCGACGCCGCCGCCAGATGTGCATCGAGGAAGGCGTGAAAAGCCGCCAGCCCCTGCTGTTTCAGGCCGAACCCCGCCGCCATGGAATGCCCACCGCCGCTGGTGAGCAATCCGTGCGCGCGCGCCGCGATCACCGCAGCGCCGAGGTCGATCCCCGGCACCGAACGGCCCGAGCCCTTCGCCATGCCATCCGCCACAGCTGCCACACAAGCCGGCCGATTGAACCGCTCCTTGATGCGGCCGGCCACGATGCCCACCACCCCCGCATGCCACTGCCCGCCAGACACCAGCACCGCGGCATGGCCGGCGTCGATCTGCGCCTCCGCCTGGCGCATCGCGTCGTCCAGCATGTCCGCCTCAACGGTCTGGCGCGTGCGATTGATGCTGTCGAGCGTGGCGGCCAGGCTCGCGGCCTCCGCCGCGTCCTCGGCCAGCAGCAGGCGCAGGCCCAGATCGGCATCGCTGATCCGCCCGGCCGCGTTGATGCGCGGCCCCAGCGCCCAGCCAAGGCTCATGGCGGTGGGCTTCTCCACCACGCCGGCCACCTGCAGCAGCGCTGCGATTCCTGGCCGCTGGCCTCGCTCCATCACCTTCAGCCCGGCCGTCACGAAGGCGCGGTTGAGCCCGACCAGCGGCATCACGTCGCATACCGTCGCCAGCGCCACCAGATCCAGCGCATCGCGCAGGTCAGGCTCCGGCCGTGCGGCAAAGAAGC
>JBBROR010000290.1:0-4276 GCA_038229175.1 Acetobacterales bacterium
CGAGACGCAGGCGTTGGGCAAGGGCGGCGTCGGCGGGCTGCTCGGCAGGCTCGATCCGGCGGAAATTCTCGCGAACGGCGACATCGACCTCGGCGACATGGCCGCACGCCGCACACCGGATGCCATCGCCCCCCTCGCCGACCGCGCGCGCCTATCGGTGGCAGGCGCGTTCCAGGCGGCGAGCCTGGATGCGTTCGGCCAGTTCTCCGATGGCGAGGCCCGCGCGGCTGCGATGCTGCTCGACTATATAAAGCTCACCCAGGCCGGCGCGATGCCCCGCCTGTCGCGGCCGGTGCCGCAGGGCGAGACCGGGCGGCTGGAGCTGGACGCCGCCACCCGTGCCAGCCTTGAGATCGCCCGTGCCCGCGATGGCGGCACGGCGCACACGCTGATGGCCAGCGTACAGAAAACCCTCACCGCCGCCGGCAGCCGGATGTTGGGCGAGTGGCTGGCAGCACCGCTGACCAACGCCGCCGCCATCGCCCGCCGCCAGGACGGCTGGGCCTGGATGCTGACCGCACCGGATGCTGCCGCCAGTATCCGAGCCGCCTTGCGCGGCGTGCCGGACATGGCGCGCGCCCTGGGCAGGCTGTCGCTCGGGCGCGGCGGGCCGCGGGATCTGGCGGCCCTGTGCCACGGCATGAACGCGGCGCAGACGATCACCGCCGTGCTGGATGACCCGATGCCGCCTTTGCTCGCAGAAGCGCGCGGCGCGCTGACGGTGCCGCCGGTGCTGCACGACCTGCTGACCCGCGCACTGCCAAACCCCGCGCCCTTGCGCCTGGAAGACGGCGCCATCGCGCCAGGTTTCGACGGCGAGTTGGATGCGCATCGCGCGTTGCGCGACGACAGCCGCCGCGTGATCGCCAGCATGCAGATGGATTTCGCCCAGCGCTTCGGCGTGGCGAGCCTGAAGATCAAGCACCACGCCCAGCTCGGCTACATCATCGAGGCGCCGGCCATCGCGGTGGAAAAACTGCGCGACCGGTCTGAGCTGACCCTGCGCCAGGGCATGGCCAATGGCGCGCGCTTCACCACGCCCGAACTGTCCGATCTCGACCGCCGCATCACCGAGGCCGCCGATCTCGCCACGGCCCGCGAGCGCCGCGTTTTTGCGCATCTGGTCGAATCAGCCCTTGCCGAAGCCAACGCACTGGCCGCCTGCGCCGACGCGTTGGCGCTGATCGACGTGGCGCAAAGTGCTGCACGTCTGGCCGAGCCGGGCACCTGGTGCCGCCCGGTGATGTCGGACGACACTGCATTCGAGGTCAAGGCCGGCCGCCACCCCGTGGTCGAGCAGGCCATCGCCGGCCAGGCCGCCTTCGTGCCGAACGACTGCACGCTGGCGCCTGCCTGCCGCGTGTTGCTTCTCACCGGCCCCAACATGGCGGGCAAATCGACGTTTCTCCGGCAGAATGCCCTGATCGTGGTGCTGGCCCAGGCCGGGCTTCCCGTTCCGGCCGCGCGCGCACATATCGGCGTGGTGGACCGGCTGTTCTCCCGCGTGGGTGCCGCCGACGACCTCGCGCGTGGCCGCTCCACCTTCATGGTGGAAATGACCGAGACGGCGTCCATCCTGCACCAGGCCGGGCCGCGCTCGCTGGTGGTGGTGGACGAGATCGGCCGCGGCACCGCCACGTTGGACGGGCTGGCGATCGCCTGGGCGGTGCTGGAGCAGATCCACAACGCGGTGCGCTGCCGTACCATCTTCGCCACGCATTTTCATGAATTGAGCGGGCTGTCCGGCGAATTGCCCAATCTGGCGCCGCACGCCATGCGGGTGAAGGAATGGCGCGGCGACGTGGTGTTCCTGCACGAGGTGGCCCGCGGAGCGGCCGGGCGAAGCTGGGGCGTGCACGTGGCGCAGCTCGCGGGCGTGCCGGCGCCGGTGGTCAAGCGCGCCGGCCAGTTGCTCGCAGCGCTCGAAAACCGCGCCGGGCGGCTGACGGACGCCGCCAGCCTGCCGTTGTTCGCCCAACGATCAGAACCCGAGACAGCAGCCCCGCCGCCCGACCCGCTTCGGGCGGCATTCGACGCGCTTGATCCGGACCGAATGAGCCCGCGTGAGGCGTTGGATGAAATCTATCGTCTTCATAAGCTGTCACGCACCGCAATGTCCGACTAACATCATAGCGATGTTGCCCCCGACCCCCCTTCCGCGCGCCATCGAGGCCGCGACCGCCATGCTGCACGACGCGCTTGCCGCGTTGTCCTTCGACGTCGCAAGTCCTGTCCCGCGGGATGCGGCGCTGGGCGTCTTCCGGCGTCACCTCGCCCGCATCCAGAACGATGTGCAGGACCTGTTCGAGCAAGGCACGCTCACCGGCCTGCCGGCGGCACGGCGACTGGCCAATCTCACAGATGGGCTGATCGGCACCTTGCATACCTATGCCAACGACCTTCATCTGTCTCCGCTCACCGACACCGACACCGACACCGACACCGACACCGACCAGAGACCACGGGGCCTCGCCGTGGCCGCCACCGGTGGCTATGGGCGGCGCGTGCTCGCACCGTTCAGCGATATCGATCTCCTGTTCCTCACGCCCGCAGAGCCCGCCCCGCAGACGCTGCGCGTGGTGGAGTTCATGCTGTACTTCCTGTGGGACCTGGGCCTGAAGGTGGGGCACGCCACCCGCTCGGTGGCGGTCTGCCTGACGGAGGCAGAGCGCGACAACACGGTGCGCACGTCACTGCTCGATGCGCGGCTTCTGGCGGGAGACTGCGATCTCTACACCGATTTCGCCACCCAGTTCGAAGCATGCCGCGCGGGCCACACTGTCAGCTTCGTCACTGCCAAGCAGGCCGAACGTGATGCACGACACCGCCGGTATGGTGACAGTCCGTTCGTGGTGGAGCCCAACATCAAGGAAGGCCGCGGCGGCCTGCGCGACCTGCAAACGCTGTACTGGCTCGCGCGGTCGATCTACGGCATCGACACCATCGCCCAGCTGGCCGAGCCGGATGGCCCCGCGCACGGCATCATCACCACCATCGAAGCCCGCATGGCGCTGCGCAGCTGGGATTTCCTGTGGTCCCTGCGGTTTCACCTGCATTACGTAGCCGGCCGCGCCGAAGACCGCCTCACCTTCGACCTGCAACCCGTGGTCGGCGCCCGCATGGGCTATACCCGTCACGGACGGCAAGACGGGGTGGAGCGCTTCATGCGCCACTATTTCCTGACGGCGCGAGAGGTCACGCGGCTGACCCATGTGCTGGAACCCGCCTTGCTACGCGCCGCCCTCGGCCCGCCGGCCGTGGCCCCCGAGACCGATGCCGGCCTGATCGCCGGGGGCTTCGTGCTCGCCGACGGCCAGTTGCTGCTGGCCAAAGGACGGGACTTCAAGGACGAGCCGATCCTGATGCTGCGCATCCTGCAACAGGCCCGCGACCGCGACCTGGTGCTGCACCCGCTGGCGATGCGCGCGCTGATCCGCAACGAGCGCCGCGCCATCGGCCTGCGCGGCAATCCTGAAGCCGCCGCCATCTTCATGGACCTGCTGTGCGGCCGGGACGCCGAGCACAACCGGGCAGACGGCGCGCGCTGGATGAAGATCCTCAACGAGACTGGCTTCCTCGGCCGCTTCATCCCGGACTGGGCCCGCATCGTAGGCCAGATGCAGTTCGACACCTACCATGTGTTCACGGTGGATGAGCACACGATCGAGGCCATTCGCGTGCTGAACACGCTGGAACGCGGCGAATTGTCCGACATCGCCCCGGTGGCGTCCGGCCTCGTCGACCACCTGCAATCCCGCCGCGCACTTTATATGGCGGCTCTGCTGCACGACATCGCCAAGGGCCGCGGCGGCGATCACTCCGAACTTGGCGCCGAACTGGCCTTGGAGGTCTGTCCCGCCCTTGGCATGTCCGCCGAAGAAACCGAGACGGTGTCCTGGCTGGTACTGCACCATCTCATGCTCAGCCAGACCGCCTTCAAACGCGACATCGACGATCCGAAAACTATTCTCGACCTGGCCGACACCATCCAATCGCCGGAACGCCTGCGGCTGCTACTGGTGCTGACGGTGGCCGACATGCGCGCCGTGTCGTCAAAGGTGTGGAACGGCTGGAAGGCCACGCTCCTGCGCGAGTTGTTCGCCCGCGTGGCGGAGGTTTTGGCCGGCGGCCTTGCCACCACCGAGCGCGACGTGCGCGTCGCACGCGCCAAACAGGCGGCCGCAGCATTGCTGCCGGATTGGTCCGAGGCCGATCTCAACCATTTCCAGGCGCTCGGCTACGGCGGCTACTGGCTGTCCTTCGACCCCGAAACCCA
>JBBROR010000291.1:0-4274 GCA_038229175.1 Acetobacterales bacterium
TGGGGTATTTTTCAAAGACAGCGAACTTTAACCCGGCGTATCCCCTGCAGCAGCAGCCACGTGCAAACGCGGCGGATTGCTCAGGGGCGGGTAAGTCGAAGGAGGAGGCCGAGCGTGGCCAGCCGGGCGCCGGTGCGCAGCGTGCAGCGCGCGAGTTTCGATGCTG
Organism: Acetobacterales bacterium; assembly: GCA_038229175.1. GTDB lineage: Bacteria > Pseudomonadota > Alphaproteobacteria > Acetobacterales > Acetobacteraceae > CAIQQQ01. The sequence goes on from JBBROR010000291.1 coordinate 167, forward strand.
CCCTGAGAACGATGATCGTCCTCAAGGTCCTGGCAGCGCAACAAGCGGGGCGGGCAATCAGCATGCCGAGACGCTAGCGACGCGGTCTGAACGGTGCAAGCATCGCGGCATCAAGAAATTGGGAAACACCATGCACAAGCTCGTTCTCTGCCGTGCGCTGCACGCGGACGCTATGACATTGCTCGAAGAACGGAGCGATATCGACCTTACGGTTCTCACCACCGCGTTTCGTGGGCCGCCGATGCAAAAGGAGCTTGCGGCGGCGATTGGCGCGGCGGATGGCATCATGGTCGGGCTGGAAAAGGTGGATGCCGGGCTGTTGGCCACCGCCAGCAAACTGCGCGTGATCAGCCGCTTTGGGGTGGGCTATGATCTGATCGACATCCCGCAATGTACACGGCAGGGCGTGCTGGTGGGCGTGGTCAATGGCGCCAACGACCAGTCTGTCGCCGAGCACACGATGATGCTGATGCTGGCGGTGGCGCGGCGCACCATCGAGATGGATGCGTCCGTTCGCGCCGGCACCTGGATGATGCAGGAAGGCCGGCGCATGCGCGAACTGGCGGGGCGGCAGGTGCTGATCGTGGGCTACGGCCGCATCGGCACGCGCGTGGCGCGGCTGTGCGCGGCGTTCGGCATGAAGGTGTCGGTGTGCGATCCCGCCTTCCCCACCCCACGCATCGCGGCCGATGGCCACACGCCCGTGCCGGGTCTGATGGTGGCGGTGCCCGAGGCGGACGTGATCAGTCTTCATCTGCCGATGAGCGACGCCACGAAGCAGATGGTGAACGCGGACTTTCTGTCTCGCATGAAAAGCACCGCCTGGCTGATCAACACCGCGCGCGGCGGCCTGGTGGACGAAGCGGCGCTGACGGCGGCGCTGACGGGTGGCATCATCGAGGCGGCCGGCCTGGACGTGCTGGTGCAGGAGCCACCGCTTCCGGACAACCCCCTGTTCAAGCTGCCGAACGTGGTGCTGGCACCACACAACGCAGCCGCAGCGTGGGAGTGCTACCAGAAGATGTCGATGCGGGCGGTGCGCAACCTGCTGGACACGCTCGATGGCGTGATCGACCCGGGCTACACCGTCAATCCGGAGGTCCTGCGGCGCAACCAGACCTGATTTTAACGCGCGATCGCTTCCTTAAAATCATGATGCGTTCGGATTGCTTCACCCAAACGCATCATGATCGATAACACAAAGGTTAGAGCGCGATGATTTTTACTCTGCCCAAAATCATCACGTTCTAGGCAACGCTATCGCGCTCTGGCTCTCTACTTTAGCGCCAGATGTAATCGGGCGGTCGAACCGACCTCAAGCGATCGTGGTGGAGCTGGACCGTGCCTCGCCGATGCTGCGCGCCGCCACCGCCTCGCGGCCGCCGTGTTCGATCCGTTCGCTGTAGCGATCAACAAGGAAGGCGTCATTGTCACGCACCAGCCACGTGAACCGCACCAGCTCCTCGCACACGTCCACCAGCCGCTCGTAATGTGGCCCCCGCGGCAGGCGGCCCGCGGCGTCGAACAGCTCGAACGCCTTGGGGACGCTGGACTGGTTGGGCACGGTTACCATGCGCATCCACCGGCCGAGCAGACGCATCGCATTCACCGCATTGAACGACTGGCTGCCGCCAGACACCTGCATGACCGCCAGGGTGCGCCCCTGCGTCGGGCGAACGCCGCCTTCGCTCAGCGGCAGCCAGTCGATCTGGCATTTCATTACGCCCGACAAGGTGCCGTGACGTTCCGGACTGCTCCAGATCTGCCCTTCGGACCACAGCGAGAGCGCCCGAAGCTCTGTCACCTTCGGATGCGACGGCTCTGCGCCATCGGGCAATGGCAGCCCGGCGGGGTCGAAGCGACGCGTTTCACACCCCATGGCAACGAGCAGGCGTTCGGCCTCATCCGCCAGGAAACGCGAGTAGGAGCGTGCACGCAACGAGCCCTGCAGCAACAGGATGCGCGGCCTGTGACGGGACACCGGGCCGGTGAGCCGCGCCGGGTCGGGGACCACGAAGTGACCACAATCCACCGCCGGCAGGTCTGCCAAAGCCATGTCCGTCACGCGAACGGAACGGTGACACGCGCGCCGTCCTCCTTGGTGAAATCCTGCGGCAACGGCGCCTCCAGAAGGGCCAGCACCTGTTCGGACGGTCGGCACAGACGCACGCCCTTGGGCGTCACCACGATTGGGCGATTGATCAGGATGGGATGTGCCGCGATCGCGTCCAGCAGCGCGCTATCCGACACCGTGGGATCACCGAGGCCCAGTTCATCATAGGGCGTGCCTTTTGTTCGCATCGCGTCGCGCAACGGAATGCCCATGCGCTGCACGAGAGCGCGCAGCGCGTCGCGCGAAGGCGGGGTCTTGAGATATTCGATGATGGTCGGCTCTGCCCCACTTGCCCGGATCATCGCCAGCGTGTTGCGCGACGTGCCGCAGGCGGGGTTGTGGTAGATCGTGATGCTCACAGGATGGCCTCTGGCTCGATTTCAGACATACGGTCGCGCTTCTCGCGCAGCAGCCAGCGCATCACCGCCATGGCGCAGGCGGCCCCGGCCAACTGCGCCGCGATGAAGCCCGGCAGGTCGATCGGCCGAATGCCGGAAAACGTGTCGGTCAGCGAACGTGCGATCGCCACGGCCGGGTTCGCGAACGAGGTGGACGCGGTGAACCAATAGGCGGCCGTGATATAAAGCCCAACCAGCACGGGCACGGCACGATGGTCGAACCGTATTCCGGCCAGGATCGTCACCACCAGGCCAAACGTGGCGATCCCCTCGGAGAGCCATTGCGCGCCTCCGGTGCGGATATGCGCCGATACCGCCACCAGCGGCAGGGCGAACATCAGATGCGCGGCCAGTGTGCCGAGTACGCCGCCGGCGAGCTGGGCCACGACGTACAGCCCGGCATCCACCGTCGGCAGTTCACCACGCAAGGCGAACACCAGCGAGACCGCCGGATTGAAATGGGCACCCGAAATAGGTCCGAGAACGCTGATCAGCACCACCAGCATGGCACCGGTGGCGATCGTGTTGCCGAGCAGCGCCAAGGCCACGTCGCGCGTGAGGGTCTCGGCCATGATGCCGGAGCCGACCACGGTGGCCACGAGAAGACCCGTGCCAAGAGCCTCCGCCACCAAACGCCGGTTCCGGTCATAGGCTGCCATCAGCCGGCTTTCGAACGGTTGTGGATGTCTTCGCTGGCATCGGCAGGTTTGCATGCGAAGCCCGCACCGCAAGCCGATGCATCGCCCTGGCAGCAATTTTCGGTCAGATACGCCAGCAGCGCGTTCATCGCCGGGTATTCCGCCACGTAGGTCAAGGTCCGCCCCTCCCTTCGGAACGTGACGAGACCGGCATGCCGGAGCTGGGTGAGGTGAAACGACAGCGTGGCGGCCGGCAGCCCAAGACGCTCGCTGATCTGGCCGGGTTGCAGCCCTTCGACGCCGGCCTGCACCAGCAGGCGGAACACATCGAGACGTGATTCCTGGGCAAGCGCACCCAACGCAATAACGGCACCAGTCTTTTCCATCATTCCACAATTATAGAAATGATTGGTTTTGTCAACGCGGCTCGGGTTTGGTCCAACATCGCTTCACCCTCTCCGCCGCGCCGCGGCGGACCTACTTGGGCAGGAGCGTCCAGACGGATCCGGTGGCATATTGATGACCACCGGCCTGCTCGGCCTCATCACCGGCGCCGTAGAACAGGTCGAGCCGTGCCGCCCCCACGATGGCGGGCCCCGTGTCATGGGCAAGCACAAGATGCGGCAGATAGCGGTGGCTGCTGGGATTGGCACCGTTGATCCACAGCATCGAGCCAAGCCGCGTGGCGCGCGGATCGACGGCTACCGACAGCATCGGCGTCAGATACCGTCCGTAATGGCCCAACGGCCCCACATCTGGTCCCCCACCCGGCGTCTCACGCATGAAGTTGTAAGCCGACTCACGTGCCAGATATCGTTTGAATTCCGACGGGTGCGCCTCGCCCCAGGCGCGCACGCTGGGGCCGGACAGATCGTGCCCAGGAACGGGAAGATCGCCGAACATGGCGGTGTAGCTTTGGTGCGGCCGCCCATTCACGTTGGCCGTGCCGACATGCAGAA